>JBJXHA010000615.1:0-6560 GCA_046160275.1 Bacteroidia bacterium
CCTCCTCAAGTACGCTCATCATCGTAGTACGGTCAATTTTCTTATAGTGCGAAAACTCTGCAAAAGCCTCAATCAAATTAATTTTTGACTCTTCGGCAGATGATACAGCTTTTTTTCGTGCCATTATTTCATATAAATTATTGTGTTATGACTTAAAACACTACCACCACTTTCGCCTCTTTAATTCCGTCAAAAGGAATCGTTTTGATTAAATCGGCATCGGAGGTAACTTTTTGTTTTGCTTTAGGAACATCGCGTTTGAGCTGGATTTCGGTGTCAGAAACAGTTAGCAACTCACCTTCTTCTATCTCTGAGCTTTGGCGCACCACTCGCAATTTTCGCCCAATTTCCTTATGATATTGACGTTTTAGTACCAAAGGTTCACCTACTCCAGGAGAAGTTACATCTAAATTGTACTCAAAATCCCAAAAATCTTCGGCTTGCTCCTCCAACCATTTCCCAATTGCCTTGTTGATTAAAATGCACTCCTCTAAACTAATGCCCAAGTCTGTATCCACACGAATCAATAGCACAGAACGCTTAGAGCGTTTAAATTTCATTTCTACGATATAGGCATTGGGATTTGTTTCTGCCACAATGCTTTCAATTTGTGTTTTAATTTCGGGAGTGATTAAATCCGCCATAAATAAAGGGAAAGTGAAAAATGAAAAATATTTTGTATTATCTCCTCATAATCAAATAGTTATACTTTTTAAGAAAAAATCATTTATTAATTATTTTTAGGTATAAAAAGCAAAAAAGAAGGAAGCCTTTCGCCTCCTTCCTCCTATGATATATGAATGATGCTGCAAAGGTAATACCTATTTTTGATATTTACAAATTTTTATGAAATTTATTTTTTCATTTACAAATTGAAAATTTGGCAAAAACCTATTGCTTATCCTCTCAATTTGAATTTAATGGTAACCTTCACCAGTTGATTTTGATTCCCTTCGGTTGGGGTAAAATGCCACTTTTTAATCGCATTAATTCCTGCATTTTTCAACCCAATTTTTGTAGTTGTACCCACTAAGCGAACATCTTCTGTTGATCCGTCAGGGGTTATATAAAATTGGTAAGTCATCAAGCCTTCCTCTTGAACATTATACACAGGGTATTCCAAATTGGTAGGTTTACGCCCATTTAAGCCACCACCTCCACCGCCGCCTGTTCCAAAAGAATACAATCCTTCAGGGTCAAGGGTTTTTACATCTGCACCGCCCGCGTTACCCACTTCGCCATTTTTTCCTTTTCCATGATTTGAACCGCCACCCGTATTAGGTTTATACACATCGTCATCATTAACCTGTGGTTTTGCAGGTGTAGGAGTCGTTGCAGGAGCAGGTGTAGTTTTAGGATGCGTTTTTACAGGAGGAGTTGAAATAGGCGAAGCCGCATCATTTCCTGTTAAAGTGGTTGTTTTTGTAGGTTGAACAGGTGTTGTAGGCGTTTTAGGCGTAGGTTCTGGGTTTAAATTCGGTTCAGGAGAAGTTTTGGGGGTTGGATTTTCAACCGCCTTATCAAAATTATTGATGTCTTTGCTTCCTTCTCTACCATCTCCATAGTCCAATTGCCCTATAACTTCATAGCCGCCTCCCGTACCATCTCCCATACCGACAGGAGCAATGCGCTCGGTTCTTACCCCTTTCCAAAAAAATGCAAGTAAGAAAAATACAAGATACACGAGGAAGGTAACAGCCCCACTCAGTTGTTTATTTTTGCGCTCTATGGCTTCGATAGATTGATTTTGTTGCATACTTGGTAATATGTAGGATTCGAAGGACAAAGGTAAGGATTTCATTAGAATGTTAGCAACATTTTTTTAGATAAATGCGAATAAGTAATGGATAATTAGTAATGGATAATGAAAAATGTATTAACTTGTTTATTATCAACTTTTTGAGTAATAATATTCACATAAGCTAATTCTTACCGAGTACTTATCTGTTATTATCTAGCCCTTTTCTTCTGTCCAAACTGAAAAATAACGCGGTTCTACATATTCTGTAAGCCAAACGCCATTTTCACTTTGATAAAACTCGATACCTTTTTCGTGCATTTTGGCTGCATTAATTTTTAAAATAACGGGTTTACCATGCCTTTTGCCCACATTCATGGCAGTTTCGATGTCGGCGGAAAGGTGTACTTGATGACGCTCCCCTTTCAAAATGCCCTTGTTAAAAATAGAGGCAAGATTTTTTTCCGCCGTTCCATGATACAAGATGGTAGGCGGTTCTACGGCTTGATATCCCAATTCTATCTCAATTGTATGCCCTTGACTTGCCCGAATTTGCGACTTATCTTCGTTAAAGGCAAAGCGTTTTTTGTTGTTATTTGCCACCACGTACTCCAGCAATTCCATGTCAATTTTTTTTCCTGCTTGGTTCATTTTCTCTAAAAAAACGCTCGTATCTGCCCAGCCCGTTGTGTCTAAGGTTAATCCAATTGCTTCAGGTTGATGCCTTAATATTTTGCTCATAAAGCGGCTAATGTTTGTAATTTGTTGTTCTGTAATGTTTTGCATAAATAAAAATCAATTAAAAAGTAACATTTTTAGACCTTGCTAGGTTTTTAGAAACCTAGCAAGGTCTAAAAAAAAAATCAGGGAATCTTCGAATGCAGGGGACTTTGTTATGCCACGCTCATAACCGCGCGACTGTTCTTGTTGCTTCCTCCAAGGGTAAGTTGTTACACACTTATTATCGGATGGCTACTCTTGAGCCTACCGCCCCCCTTCTTTGTGCCGCAACCTTCGCAATGCTAAAACCTTACGATTTTAGTGGTTGTTCCTCTCGTACTGATAGAAGTAACTGCGCTCTACGCCACTGATTTTGTTGGGTTTTTTACGAATAAATGCTGAAAAGGTTGGGCAAAATACTGCTAAAAAAATGATGACAAGCAAAAAGCGTAATTGCTCATGCTTGTCATCACCTAAATTTGTGCTATTTAGTCCCCTAATCGTATGCCATTTCTGCATAAAAACCAATAGGTCCTTCATTCATATAAGTCATTGTGCCACCAAGACTTTTTCCATCATCATCAGAGGAAATGTCCAAGTGCATGACAGACTGTCCAGGTCTAGCTCCAATTGTCCATGAACCTGCTTGTTGCCAGTCTTCATTTTCAGTTTGTGTTTGAATGTCATAGAGCATTTCTCCGTGATCATTTTCGACTGACGTTGCAACAACCGCAATCGGATATTCTTCGCCAGAATACAAGACGGTACCTTCGAGGGAATAGCCATTGTCAAAGGAAGTAAGATGTAGCCCCACGACGTACTGCTCACCATCTCTTGAACCGAGTGCCCATCTTCCCCCCTCATGCCAAGGGGCATCTTCGCCTCCCCATTGATTTTGAACTTGATAAAGTGCCATATTTGGTTAAAAATAAAAGTGTTTCCTACTCTTTTATAAGGTTTTCGGAACCCCTTGAAAATATTTTCAGAATGAATATATTTCCCTTGCAATATTAAGAAAAAAACGCAGAAAAAAACAAGAAGCTTTACCCTCTTTTCTATCTTTACCAAATTGTAGTACCTTTGCAAAATACTGTGGGCGAAATTTCACCCATTTATCGCGTAAATACCTTAGAAAATGAAAATAGCGAAACTTATTTTTCCTTTGATGCTGCTGTTTACAAAATATGTAGCAGCGCAAATTGTAGGGTGTACTGACCAAAAGAATTGCTAATTTATCCCATTCCTTTTGAAAATGTACTTCATATAGAGGTTTCTGATAAATTACTTGGCAAAGCCTATTCGCTCTTAGATTCTCAAGGAAAAATTGTGCTAAAAGGTTGGCTAATTCGCCCTAAAACTGACTTAAACATCGGAAATTTGCCGCAAGGAGAGTACTTTTTACAAGTTGAAAGCGAGCCACAAACAACAACAAAGCTTATAAATCGCTAAGACTTTCCTAAGTTTTTCCTAAAAAATATCATTTTCCCATCACTTCTTTGTAAGTTTGCGGACTTTTTAGGAAATACTAAGTTTAACATTATTTCATGCAAATACATTCTACGCCCAAGGGCAAACTCATTCCGATTGGCGGAGCAGAAAAGCGACACGAAACGCCTAAAACTGCTGCCGATATGCAAGCCCTTGACAATAAATTAGTGGTATTGCAAAGAGTTCTCGAAGAAGCAAAGGGAACTGCTACACGATTGGAGGTATTGACTACGGCTTCTTCTATTCCCGAAGTTGTGGCGAATGAGTTTTTGTGTTCTTTCCAAAATTTGGGTTGCCAATCTGTGGGAGTTATGAACATTCGCACCCGCAAGCAAGCCCTTCAAAAAGAATACCTTAGCCGCTTGGAGCAAGCCGATGCTTTGTATTTTTCGGGTGGAAATCAGATGAAAATTACCCGTGCTTTTTTAGATACCGCATTTGGTGAGATAATGAAAAAAAGGTATTACGAAGAAAGCGATTTTGTGATTGCTGGCACAAGTGCAGGCGCGATGATGATGTCTTCGGCAATGATTTATGAGGGAACTTCAAAGGAAGCAATGACTTCGGGCAAGGCAAAAATCACAAAAGGCATGGAATTATTACCGCAGAGCATTATAGATACACATTTTGTAAACCGCAACCGACTTGGACGTTTGATGGTAGGCGTAGTGGAATATAATGACCACATCGGCATTGGTTTGGCGGAGGATACAGGGGTGATTATTACAGCGGGAAATTATTTGGAATGTATTGGTTCGGGGCAGGTTTCATTGGTTGATGGGCGCGAATTGGTGAAAGAAATGCAAAACGAACACAATCCTAAACCTCATTTACATTTTGAGCGAATGATTCATCACATTATGACTGCGGGGCAGAAATATGATGTGAGAGGTGGGGTATTTTATTAAAAAAGTGAAAGAAATTTTTTATCTTTGCACCCTTAAATTTAAAAAAACACAATGAAAAAACAATTCAAACGACATTTAGTAACTTCGGCATTGCCTTATGCAAATGGTCCGCTTCATATCGGGCATATTGCAGGGGCGTATTTGCCAGCAGATATTTACGTGCGTTACCTGCGATTAAGGAAGCGTGACGTGGTCTTTATTTGTGGAAGTGATGAGCATGGAGCTGCTATTACAATTCGTGCCAAAAAAGAAGGCATTTCTCCTACGCAAATCATTGATAAATACCATGTTATGATGAGAGATGCTTTTAGTCGTTTGGGCATTTCTTTCGATATTTATCACCGTACTTCGGATAAAATTCACCATGAAACCTCTCAAGAATTTTTCCTAAATCTACATAAAAAAGGCGAATTTCAAGTAGAAACTTCCGAACAATATTTTGACGAAGAATACCAACAATTTCTTGCAGATAGATACATTACGGGAACTTGCCCAGTCTGTGCAAGTGAAGGGGCTTATGGCGACCAATGCGAAAAATGTGGCTCTACTTTAAGTCCTTTGGAGTTGAAAAAACCCGTTTCGGTATTGAGTGGCAAAACGCCTGTCCTAAAAACGACCAAACATTGGTACTTACCTTTGAATAAATATCAGGCTTGGCTCGAAGAATGGATTTTGAAAGGCAAAACAGGCGAATGGAAAACGAATGTGTTGGGGCAATGTAAGGCTTGGTTACAAGCAGGTTTGCAACCCAGAGCAATGACACGCGATTTGGACTGGGGGGTAGATGTGCCTTTGGAAGGTGCAGAAGGCAAAAAATTGTATGTTTGGTTAGATGCACCGATTGGCTATATTTCGGCAACAAAGCAACTTTTCAAAGAAATGGAAAGTGGTGAATATCAATTTGCTACGCCTCATAAAGATACCATTCTTTCAGATTCTTGGGAAAAATATTGGAAAGATGAAGAAACACAACTCGTTCATTTTATTGGAAAAGATAACATTGTGTTTCACTGCATTATTTTCCCTTCCATTTTGCGTGCGCATGGCGAATATATTCTACCTGATAATGTTCCGGGAAATGAGTTTTTGAATTTGGAAGGCAATAAAATTTCAACCTCTCGTAATTGGGCGGTGTGGTTGCATGAATTTTTGAACGATTTCCCCGATAAATCCGATGTGTTGCGCTATGTGATGTGTTCGATTTTACCTGAAACCAAAGACAGCGAGTTTACATGGGCTGACTTTAAGCAAAAAAATGACAGCGAACTCAATGCCGTTTTTTCTAATTTGGTGCATCGCGTGTTGGTATTGACACATAAATATTACAATGGGGTTGTGCCTGAGGGCGAAGGCGATACAGATGAGGTATTGAAGCATACTTTTCAGCAGATTTTTGATGCTGTTAATCAAATTGAGCAAAGCATTGAAGAATTTCGTTACCGCGAAGCCTTGTATAATTTCATGGAAATTGCGCGAATTGGAAACAAATACCTTGCGGATACCGAGCCTTGGAAATTGGTGAAAACAGATGCCGAAGCGGTAAAAAAGGTAATGTTTGCGGGGATTCAAATTATCGGGAAATTAGCCATTTTAAGTCGCGTGTTTTTGCCCGAAACAGCCGCGAAATTGCAAAAAATGTTGAACTTGACTGATGAGCAGGTAGATTGGGAAAAACTGCATTTCTCTTCTGTTATTATTCCTGCAGG
>JBJXHA010000616.1:0-13750 GCA_046160275.1 Bacteroidia bacterium
ACTTGTAAAAAATCTTGTTCATTTGTCTTAGGAAGCAAAGGTTTCAAAGGTGCTAGCAATTCCGTATATTTTCCTTCTGTTAAGGCAAAGCAAATACTTTCTTTGTTTGCTTCCTCTTTATCCTCAAAACTTTCCCAAAAAATCTCGTCATAAATATGTTCATGCAGCAAGAGCCTTTGCAAAGGCGTTAGGTTAAATTTTACCGCTTGCCTTTCTTGAATTGAAGCAGCAAGCCAAGCCTCCCAATCTTCTTTTTCTTTAAAAAGATAGTGTTCGTTGAGTTTTAGCTTCTTTTCTTCCCAATTCTGTTTTTCTAACCAATGTAAACAAGAAGTAGCATCTATCACATTATCATTAGATATTTCGCTCTCTTTTCTCATCATCGCAGCCCTAAGCACTGAATTTTGAATTAGGGCATAAGGAAATTGCGTTAACTCACGCAAATTGAGCTTGTTATCTTCTTTTTTAGCCCAATATTTTAGGCACATTTGATTGTAAAATTCTGCTACAGCATCGCTTTTATACCTATTTTTGCTTTCAAAATACGCTTCCTCCCTCACTTCAAAATGAAACAAATTCATCGCCAAAAAATAATCATAAAAAGTGCTATGCGTAAAAGCGAAGGTGTCGGTTTCACGGATGCGGGTCAAAAAAGAACGGTCATGTGCTGCTAACAAAGGACATTGAAAATCTTTAAGTTCTGCCGACAAAGTGCAAATTTCCTCCCAAGTAAACCTTGTTTTTTGGTCAGTAAACAACTGCTTCGCAGCAAGCCTAGAAAACTTCTTTAGCTTTTTTGGGTAGTCTGTATCTTCAGCCTTTATCCTTTCTTCACTCGGAATTTGGCGTTTTGCTACTTCACTCACAATCGTTTCATAAATTTGCAAGTTATTGAGAAAAGGCGTTTTCGTTTCCAGCAAAAGTTCTGGGTAAGAAAAGAGCAAGGGTCGGCAAAAAAAGCTTTGATTTTTCGTAAAAACCTGTAGAATTTTGGCTTTTTCTTTGTGTTCTTTGTATTTTAGGGCTAAAAATGCCTTTACTTTTTCAGGTTCATATTCCTTTAATAAAATACGATAACTTAGCTTATGCCCGCCGTCTCCGCTATTCATAGCAGGTTTTGGAGCTAACTCATCTTCCTTTCTCCTAAAAAACTCAAGGCGACAGGAATAAAAAACTTGATGAAAGTTTTTTAAAAAATCTACTAATTTTTCGGGTTCTTCTTTTTTCTCTTTTTCAGATGCTTCCCCTTTGTTATTTTCTCGTTCCTCGCTTTTCTTTGGATTGGTCTGTTGCTCCTGTTCATGATGTTCTTTTCGATACTGCACATCTTCATCTAAGGCATCTAAAAACAAGATAGTATTTTCAGGATTAGGTATTTCTTTGAGCTTTTTGAGTGTGTCTTTTCCTGCATAAACAAAAGCAATAGAACGCTTAGGATATTGCTTTGCATACTGTAAATAGCATTTTTGCAGGAAAGTTGTTTTGCCTGTCCCTGCCTCTGCCAAAATTTGTACGCTAAATTTTTTGTCATGCGAGTCCTTATGAAAAAAAACATCTTCAAACAATTTATCCAAATCTTGATATGTTCCTAACACTTTTTCCACTTTCTCAATATTTAGCTGATTTCCTAGCGTTATCCGTTTCAAAAATATTTTAGTCAGTTCTCTATAATAGGCGGAATCAACCTCTATTTGCGACTTTTCCTCTTCATAAAGTGGTGGCAAAAAGTAATAAATTTGGGGAGAGAGGTAATTTGTAGGTAAAAACTGCATTTCTAGGTTTTCTTTAGAAAAATCACTTCGCGTATGAAGCGGTAGAAAATATCCTTTTCGCCTGTCGAGCCATGCAAAAGCGCGAAATAAAAAGCGGGTAAAGCTACTACGAGGGGTACAGAGGAAAGGGAATTTCAACCTTTTTTCTTCTTCGTTTTTTTCTTTTTTTACCGCTTCCATGCTAAAAAGAATGGTCAAAACGACAACAATTATCAACCAAACCAACAACAAATTTCCGTAGGAAAAAGTCGAATATTTCATGATAAAGGTTTGAATTTCAGCCTTTGTTTCGTCAGGAAGCAATTCGCCTATTAAGCCCCCTAGTGTCCCTAAGACAATGCTGGTAATTACCTTATAATTTGAAATGATGGTTTTGAGTGTATTCATATTTCCTTTATCTTTATATCTTGGCAGGAAAGAAATTTCACAAAGATAAAGGGTTTTTGTTATAAAAGAAATGCCATTTCCTCCCGAAATGGCATTTCTTTTATTTTTTTAGGGTTCGCAACTCTTGAAGAGTTGCGAACCCTAAAAAAATAAAAGGATTACAAATCCACCGTATAATTATGCATTTGAACATTATACTTTCCAGTCCACATATTTAAGGTGATTTGGTTGGGGTAGAAACCTTCAAAACGCTGGCTGCCTGTGGCTTTTTCCAAGTATTTGGTGATTTCTTCGGGCGTTTTGAAAGGTTTGTCGTTTACTTTTTGAATGACAAAACCTTCTTGAACGCCTACATGACGCACTTTTCCTGGATAGAGTTTGGAAATTTGCACGCCTTCCATGCCAAATTGTTTGACGATGTTTGCAGGAACGGGTCCGAAATCTATGCCTAATTCTTGTAAACGTTCATTTCTTTTCACAACTGCCGTAGTTCCTTGTTGATTTTTGAGCAAAATGTTGAGCGTTTTATAGCCTTTTTCTCGATAAATCGTGAACTTCGCATTATCTCCAGGACGTAAGCGAGCCAAAATTTCCGCCATTTTAGCCTCTGTTTTGATGTCGGTATCATTAATTTTGGTAATCACATCACCTGATTTTATGCCCCCTTCTGCTGCCGAGCCATTCGGGTTGAGGGTGTGAATTAATACGCCTTCTTGAATTTCAAGGTCATTTTTTTGCGCTTCAATGTTATTTAACACGCTGGATTTAGCGATTCCCAAATAAACGCGCTGTACGCTTCCATATTTAATCAAATCCCCTACAATTTTTTGGACAATGTTTGCAGGAATCGCAAACGCGTAACCCGCATAAGTGCCTGTTGGCGAAGAAATGGCAGTATTTACCCCTACCAATCTCCCTTGCAAATCCACCAAAGCTCCCCCACTATTTCCAGGATTCACGGCAGCATCGGTTTGAATGAAAGATTCTATCGCCATTTTATCCTTGATAATCTCCAAATTTCGCCCAATCGCACTCACAATGCCTGCCGTAACCGTAGAAGCCAAATTAAAAGGATTTCCTACGGCTAAGACCCATTGCCCCACTTTTGCCTCATCGGAATTAGAAAACTCAATTGGGGTAAGCAAATCCGCCTCAATTTTAATCACGCCCAAATCCGTAGAAGCATCAGTACCAATGAATTTCGCAGTAAAAGTGCGATTATCAGAAAGCGTTACTTTCAATTCTTCGGCATCTTTTATTACGTGATTGTTGGTAACAATATAGCCCTCTTTGTTTAAAATTACCCCCGAACCAGAGGATTCGGCTTTTTGTGTGCCATAATTTCGCTGCCCGCCCCAACCAAAAAAGTCCTGCCAAGGGTCATTTACTTGGTAAGTTTGGATAGATTTAATGTGAACAACTGCAGGTGTTGCGCGCGCTGCCGCACCCGTAAAATTTTCGGGCATATCTCCATTCGCAGCCAAATCAGTGTAAGAAGAGGTAAAACTCACAGGGGTAGTTTCTGAACTTGCTGCTTTGTTGGGAGAAGGGCGGAAAAAAGTATGATAACCTAGCAACATACTCGCGCTCACTGCCGCCGATAACAAGATAGTAGGCAATAACTTTTGCATATTTTTCAACTTTTGTAACAATGATTTTGTAATGATAAATTTGGAAAACACTGTTTTAAACGCAAAGATAAGGCTTTAAGTTATGTTTTGAAAGTTAAAAATTGTTAAGAAAATTATTGATAGTGCTATTTCTCGTACTTACAGATTTTCTCAACCCACGTTTTTTTATCCGCCCTAAGATGCAGAGAATATAAACCTGCGGAAATTTGGCTTAGGTCGAGCAGTTCATTTGCTTGATTTACCTTTCCCTGCATTAACACTTTGCCATTTACGTCTATTAGTTGATAAGAAAGGGAATTTACCTCGATAGGAAGGCGCACCCTTAATTTGTCGAAACAAGGATTAGGAGAAACAGAAACCTGCATATCCTCTTGATTATCTAGGGAAACATCTCCTACCAACTTAACGGAAACATTATCCACATAATAATATCCTGAATAAAAATTGCGCCAACAACTTAAAGAACTACCCGGTGCCGCAGGATTTGCGAGGGTAATATTGGAACTTGCATCATCTTTAAAATTACCAATGGTTAAAAATTGCTCGCCTCCTTGCGCCACAAACATCCCTTGAATCAGCGTCCAGTTGGTAGTATCTGAAAACAAGGTTCCTGTATATTGAACTTGCGGTGTTTGATTAATATATTGGTTAAAGTTTTGACTTACAGCCGTATCCGACAATAAAATCCCCATTCCGTTGAGTGCGTAACGGCATTTAGAAGCCCGTTTTACATACATTCCCACCTGATAAGTTGCCCCTGCCACCAAAGGCGTTGCGAGTTGTGTCTGCAAATACTCTCTTGAATTTACTTGGTTCCCCTGCGTGTACATATTTAAAATGCCCAAATACACATTGCCATCTTGCGCAAAAGAATAGCCCAAGGAATTTTGAGGGATTCCCGTCATATTGGCATTACAATCAGAGCCTTGCATTCCCCCTAGCATATACAAATCAGGGGTAGTGATTGAATTGGGTGGGCGATTCCACTGCTGTGGAAAATAAACGGAGTATTGCCATTGCACTAGCACCGTATCTTCAAAACTTGGATTTTGCACCAAATTTGCGCCCTGTCCGTAGCCCAAAATTGTCATTACAGTTCCTAAGAAAAATAGAAAAGTTATTCTCATGGTATCAAAATTGAATGTTTAATTGGGTAAAAGTAGCTTATTTTCGCTACATCTTGCCAATAGAAATGCCTAAACGGTAAAATTTGGCGGTTTATCTGCTAAAAAAGGTTATCTTCGCGCTTTCATTCTTTATTTTTAGTTATGTCAGTCAATCGTTTTAACCTAAGAGTTTATGGTATTTGCTTAGAAGACAAGCAGTTATTGATTACAGATGAAATTCGCGGAGGCAACCCCATGACCAAATTACCGGGCGGAGGCATTGAGTTAGGAGAAGGCATAGTTGATGCTTTGAAACGAGAATTTCAGGAAGAAATGGGCGTAGAAATCGAAGTGAGCGATTTATTTTATATTACTCCTTTTTTTCAAACTTCCGTTTTTCGCCCTTCTGACCAAGTAATTTCTATCTATTATTTTGTGAAATTATTGGAAAAGCCTGAAGTCTTGTTTTTGGAAACAGCCCCTTTTGATGACCCAAATTTGAAAGACCATCAATCCTTTCGCTGGGTTGCGTTGGATAAATTAACCACTACGGATATGACTTATCCTGCCGACAAATGTATGTTAGCCAACTTACAAGGTTTGGCTGAATAGAGAAAAATGCCTACATTTGCGAGGCATAAGAGGTAACTTTGAATATTTATGTGCTGCTTACCCCTTCATTTTAAATTCAGAAGAATCTACACAACAAGCACTTCAAAACCAAACTTGTGTAGTTTCTTCTAAATTAAGGAAATAGAAAAATGTTTTGTCAGCTTACCTTTTAAATACATTAGAACATATTGCTATTCATATTTTCATTGTGATAAAGAAGTTCCATCTTTTCGTATTCAAAGCCTATTTAGGTCCCTTTTTGTTGGCGTTTTCGGTAACGCTTTTCTTGCTTGTGATGCAGTTTTTGGCAATGTATATGCAAGAATTATCAGGAAAAGATTTAGGGGCGGAGGTTTTACTCAAACTCTTTTATTATGCGACTCAACGCCTAATGGTGATGGCTTTGCCTGTTTCTTTGTTGGCAGGGGCATTAATTACGTTTGGAAGTATGGGTGAACACTATGAATTAGCGGCTGCAAAATCCTGTGGCATCAATTTATTCAAACTGTCGATGCCCTTGATTCTCTTTTCCTTCCTTGTTACAGGCTATTCCATGTATTTTTCTTTTTATACTATTCCTAAAGCTAATTTGAAGTTTTTTAGCTTAATTTATGATGTTCAAAGGAAAAAAGCAGAAGTTGCTATTCGCCCAGGTTATTTTTATTCAGATATAGATGGCTTTGTGATTCGAATTGGCGGCAAACATAAAACACGCGGTACAATGTACGATGTGATTGTCTATAATCATACCGAAGGTAGAGGAAATACGGACATTGTGTTGGCGGATTCGGCAAAAATGATGATGGAGCCAGGCAAAACGCAGTTGCGCCTTGTGATGTATCATGGCACAAGGTATGAAGAATATCGCCCTGATGGGGCAAAGCAAAATGATCCTTTTGCGAGAATGAAATTTGACTCTTTGTATCATCGCTTGAAATTGGAAGGATTTGACTTGGAAAAAACAGATGAGCAGTTGTTTACCCGCCACCAAATTACAATGACCAAAGACAGTTTGGAAGCGGCAATTGCAGAGATGCGCGAAAAAAGAGGGAAGGAAGCCAAAACCTTTACTAATAATTTAAAGCCTTATAACAACATAGATTCTGGCATTATTCATGTTGAAAAACACGCCACCACCCTATCTATTCTGCCAAATACGACAGATACGCTGATTCAAAAAGTGGAAAAACTTAAAGCAGATGAGCCCTTTTTGAAAAAGGTATCTGAAATGCCTAATTCAAATCCCCAAGACATTGCACAAAGAGCTTTGAGCAATGCCCGTTCTTTGAAACAATCTATGGGTTTTCGAATTAGCGAAACCCTTGACGCGGAAAAACGCCTTTCTTCACACAAATACGAATTACAAGGAATGTATGCCATTCCCTTCAACTGTGTGGTGTTCATGCTGATTGGAATTGCCTTTGGCGCAATTATTCGCAAAGGGGGCTTAGGTTTGCCCGCCCTCATTTCTATTGCCTTTTTTGTGGTGTTTTATATGCTTACCATTCAAGGGCGTAAACTTTCGCGCGATGCCATTATTGACCCTTATTTAGGGGCTTGGCTCTCCGATATATTACTCACACCGCTTGCCTTGCTTGCCACCTATCAAGCTACAACCGATGCCCAATTTTTCGATGAAAGTTCCCGCGACATGGTTTGGGATAAGGTGCTGATGTTTTGGGGAAAAATTGTAGGAATGTTTGGGCGAAAAGAAAAGCCATAAAAATCATACTTTTCGCCACCGAAAATCGCAGCTTTTCGCACCTTGAGCGATGGTTGCTGTACGAATTAACTCTAAGCCCGCGAGAGAGGAAGTGATATAATTATGGGCAAAGCAATACAAAACCCAGAATTTAAACAACCAAAATAAACCATTTTCGTACAAACCTACGCAAGCCAAAAAGGCTTGTTTTTTTTCACCTTATTAAACAAAAAAGTATGATTTCAATTAAAACTTTACTCAACAATCCGTATTTTTTAAAAAATGGGGAAACAAAAAGTGTGTATTTGTATGTGGAGTTGCTGGCAGGAGAAGTAACGACTACGCAAAAACGATTGCCGTTAAACATTGCCTTGGTACTTGACCGTAGTGGCTCGATGGGGGGCGACAAAATGACTTATACGAAAAAGGCTGCCGATTTTGTGATTGACCAGTTAGACAGCGAGGATATTCTTTCGATTGTACAGTATGATGATAAAATTGAGGTAGTTCAGGCGGCAGAAAAAGTAAAAAACAAAGCCTTGTTGCATAAAAAAGTAGAGGCGATTGAGGCGCGTTCTATGACAAATTTGAGTGGCGGGATTTTGGAGGGTTATCATCAAGTAAGTAAAAACAAAAAAGAAGGTTTGGTAAATCGTGTACTTTTGCTTTCAGATGGGCTTGCAAATGAAGGGATTACAGATGTTTCGCAACTTCAAACTTTGGTGCAAAAGAAATTTAGAGAAAGTGGAATTGCGCTTTCTACCTTTGGTGTAGGAGCTGATTATGATGAAAAATTGATGACGAATTTGTCGGAATATGGCGGTGCAAATTATTATTTCATTGATTCTCCTGACAAAATTCCGAGCATTTTTGCCAAAGAATTAGAAGGTTTATTGCAAGTAGTAGGGCAAAATGCCAGCTTGAAAGTAAAATTTCCAAAGCAATTTGCGCATCCTTCTAAAGTGTATGGCTATCCTTTTTCGGTTGAAAATGAGGTACTAACGGTGAACTTTAACGACATTTATTCCAAAGAAGAAAAGGCGATTTTGATTCGTTTTGATATTACGCAAAGTTTTGACCATGATTTGCAATTCGATTATCAAGTTTCTTATGATGATGTTCATGTTTCGATGGATAGAATCACAAATCAAGGGAATTTGTATTTGAAACCTATCACCGACAAAGAAGTTTACCTTGCCGCAGAAAACACAGAAATTAAAGAACACATTGCCTTATTCGTTTCGAATGATGAATTTGAGCGCATTTTGGAAATGGTAGATAGACGCGATTTTGTGAATGCAAAAGCAGCCATTTCGACTTTGTTGTCAGAGGTAAACAGCGTGGTGAATGAAGAAACTTCGGAGAAATTGAAAGCGCAAAAGGAAATCATGGAGAAATATGAGCAAAACATGGACTTCATGGAAATGGAGCGTGGCGAATCCTTCGCAATGTCGCAAAAAATGTCAAAAAGCGCGAATTATATGTCGAGAAAACGGAAATAAGTATCAGTGAACAATTATCAGTAAACAGTTATCAGAAGTAATATTTTGACTATCAAGCAAATACACTTTTGAAATTAGTAACCTATTTTGTTCGCATTCCTAATCATTAGTATTTTACTTTTCTCTCCATACCTTTATATCAGCAATATCTTCTCAAGCCTTGTTGAAATACTATGCTTTAAAATGTGGTATTAATACAGGGTTTGAGAAGCATTTTATAAATAACAGAGCTAGACGATTCGTATTTCGACAAACTCAATACAAACAACCCTCCCATAAAGTGAATGGTCAATTATGAAGTATTTTTTTATCTATTTTTTATTACTCTTTTGCCATAAAACTTGGGCTTGTGAGTGCAATGGGCATTTCTTTTTATTACCCATAGAACAATTAGAAACAATCGAAAACAATCAACTTATTTTCAAGGGAAATTTGCAACGAGTTGATACAATTCATCGCTCGTATCAAGTAAAAATGCTTTTCAAGGTAGAAAATTACTATGTAGGCACATATCCAACTGATACGATTAGCATTTATACACATTATTCTTCCTCGTCTTGCGGTTTGTATCAACCACATCGTATCCGCTCAAAACACTGGATTATTTTTGCCTACAAAGGATACGATGCTTTTTCTGCCTCGCTTGATGCCCCCTATTATACAGCGAATAGTTGTGGGAGATCACTCTCTTTGGATAGTACGAACTATAACCATTATAATAGAAGCGATTATTATAGGGAATATATTGACTTTTTTGAGCAACTGCAAAAGGTTCAAGAGGGAGAAATTGCAGTGTATCAAGTTAACGCTAAAAACGCAAAATTATCTACGGGAAAAGACACAAGCGAAAAAAAGGTACTTTTGTTCAAAGCTACTCGTAAAAATGGCAAGCTAAACGGAAAGGTAGAAGCCTTTGATTACAGAGGGAATTTGCAATATAAAGCGACTTATTTGGAAGGAAAAAAGCTAAAGGCGCATTATCTTAGGGATAATTATCGCTCTACTCCTGCGGCTGCCTTATTAGAAGTTATTTGCACTGATAATCAAGTAGATACAGTAATTCAAAGAACCTACAATAACCCACAATTACAAGTAATAGGCACTTTTGATGCAGCAAAAGGAATTTCAAATTGGCAATTATTTCAAGGAAAAGCACTCCTGCAAAAAATAAGTTGGAATGAAAAACTAAGCTCTGCCCAACTATGGGAATATGATGCAACAAATTCGGTTTCCATTCTTTCGCCTAAATTACTTACCGAAGAAGAATATCATGCTTGGTTTACAAGCAAAAACTGGGAAAATTCTTTTGATTGTAATTTTAGAAATTAAAAAAACACCTAAAGAACGGTTCATTTAAGCGTATGTTTAAAATTTAGTTGATTGATAATCAATCAACTAAATTTTAATTCAGAAAAATCTATATAAGCACTGTTTCAAAGTGTTAGTTAAGAACACCCAATAGATAACGAAGTTAGCCTATTTCCTGCCCAAAAGTCAACAAATTATTATCAGGGTCGAGTAGAGAAAACTCATATTGCCCCCAAGGTTTCATTTGCAGACTTCCATTAGGGTGAATAGGAACTTGATGATCCAGCAAAAATTGATACAAATCGTGAATATTATCCGTTCTGATATACACCTGCCCATCATTTTCTTTGGGGTTAAGTGCTTGAAACTCAAAAAAGTGCATTTCAATCTTGTCCTTTCCAACAATTAGATAGGCTTCATATTCACCCAATAATTCAAAACCCAACTGATTTAGGTAAAAATGCTTCGTCAGAAGTTTGTCGCGCATCGGCAACTTGGGATTGATATGTGTTAACATTTTATTTTCCTGTTCTTACCCATTCTATGGCTCTTTCCAAAATAACATCTTTATGCGATTGCAAATCTTCCAAAGAAATAGGCACTTGAACATCAGGCACAATGCCTTTTTGAGAAATTTGTTGCCCACTTGGGGTAAAAGCACGCGTAGCTGTAAAACCTAACCAATAATTTCCGGGAAATTTGAGAAGGCTTGGGAGAATCGGATTTCCCGCGCTAGGAGTGCCGATAATTGCCGCATTTGGCACTGTTTTTAATGCCAAAGTCATGCGTTCAGCCAAACCAACGGTATTTTGATTGATAAGTAAGAAAATTTCCCCTTGATAAATAGGCGCGTTTGCATTAGGTTCTCTCTCAAAATTTGAAATATCCGCACTTAGCCATTTCCCGATGTTTTTGGCATCGGCATATTCAATTTTCGTAGCAGTTTGAACATCATGTGTAAAATAAGACAAAAACGCATCGGAAATATTCATCGGTGTTCCGCGCAAATCAATGAGGAGATTCTTGGTTTTCTCCAAAGATTTTACCGCTTGTGGGAGGTTTTCTGCATTCAAATACTGCACATTCATATAGCCAATTTCCGACTTTAACACTGTCCAAGCCTCAGTTTGAGCAAAAGGTGCATGAGAGCGTTTTTGCTGATAATATTGATACAAATCATGATATGCCAAGTTTTTCACCTCCAATTTAAGTGTGTCAGCCCCTCGTTTTACGGAAATAAAACAACCTCTTGCCGTTTGTCGTGAAATATGATCATTCCACATATTTTGCCTTCTCATCTGCGCATTGCTTCCTGCCGCCAAACGATTTTGCTCTTTTTCAAGGGCATTTATCGTTCTGTCATTGATAGAAACTATCATATCTCCTATTTGAATAGGGCTTGTTTTTTCCATAGAATCTGTCAAAAAGGAAGAAACAACCACTTGATTATCAAATATTTCCATTTTAAAAGGCAACAAATATTTCCCAAACAATCTATCTTCTTCAAAACAATAATTGGGGGTGTAATTTTCTGCCAAGCAGCGATGTAATTCTAACAATACACGCTGATAATCGTCATCAGAGGAACTAAAATACATTCTTGGGGTGAATTTCACGAGCATTTCTTCCCATAATTTTTCAATTTCTGCATAATTCGGGTAAAAATATTTCACAAAATTCCAATAACGAAACAATATCAATAAGCGGTATTTTTCATCGGGGCTGGTCAAATCCAAATGCTCTTTCTCGGTAATCACAATTTGCGGAAAAGGCTGAAATTCAAACTTCACGAAGTTATTCTCCTTCGTTTTTAAATTTTCCCTTAGATAAATCAGCTCATTTTTATTTTCGTCATTCAACATTTTATCTGCCTCAATCCAATGCGCAAGCTCAAATTTTTTCTTGGGCTTTGGCACTTTTTGCCAACCTGCGGCACTCAACATTCCTTGAATGGCAGTATTAAATTCCGCATCAGATTGGCTGGCTTTTACCAAAGGAATCGTATGCAGTAGTACGCTATCCCAATCTTTGTTCTCTTGCGACAAAGTAGGATGATAATATTTAACGAAACCCCAAATTTTACCTAATAAGGTTAAACGCTCATTTGCCAGCTTCGCATTTTGAGCCTGAACATTTTGCAAAAAAAGCAATAAAGAAATCAGAAATAGAAAGGAACGACACATTTTTTAGGTGATAAGTTACAAGTGATAAGTAATGAAGAATGAATAATTGATATTTCGACAAGCTCAATACAAGTAATGGAGAATGATAATACGTTTTTATTCATTATATTATCTAGTTAACATCATACAATAAGAGATTTATTGCAAAATAGACCTAGCAAGGTGCAGGAAACACCTTGCTAGGTCTAAAAGATTATTTTAACCAAATTTCAACTCTTCTGTTTTTTTCTCTGCCCAAAGGCGTTTCGTTAGAAGCAACGGGCATAATTTCACCTAAACCTTTGGCTGTACAGTTTTTAAGCCCGCGTTTTTTCAATTCATTTACAACGGATTGCGCACGATTCATGGCAAGTTGTAAATTCTCATTTTCATTGCCTTGGTCGTCAGTAAAACCCAATAAAACGAGCTGTTTTTGGCGATATTCTGTGTTTTCCATCAATTTTACAAGGCGGTCAATATCGTCTAAGCCTTTATTATCAAGGACAGAAGTCCCTGTTTTAAAGCGAAAATCCAAAGGTTCGCGCTTTGCATTTGCCGTTGCCGCCTTATAAGCAGGAGGAATTTCAAAGGTCGTTTCTTTCAGCATATCAGCTAAGGTTTCTTCTTCGCCTTTTTCCAATTCCACCTTCACAAAACCTTCTGCATGAACCAATTCCTGCGCTTCATGTTTGAGCGAAAACTCCACAAATTCACGCGCTTCGGGCTTCGACTCTTTTTCAGGAACATACAAATACATTCTTCTCGATACGGGATAATCTTCGGTAGAAACTGTAAAAAAAGTAGGATAAAACGCCTCTGTTGCTTCCGTTTCTTGAATTGCCAGTGCTTTCGTATTTTTGATATAGGGAAAAGGTACGAAACCAATTGCATTAGGATCATTGGCAATGATACTCGCCAATACCTCATTGCTTTCGATGGTTTTGGTTTTATTTTTAACCCCTTCTCCATTTAATACAAGGCTATTAAATACTTCGTAAGTCCCTGATTTACTATCTCTTACATAAATTTTAATTTTATCAGAAATTCTGGCAGCAGGCAATTCCGACCAATTTGTGATTTCTCCTTTAAAAATAGCCGCAACTTGTTTCAAGGTAAGGCTGCGCAAATTATTGGCAGGATTTACGACTACGGCAATTCCATCTAAGCCTAAAATATGCTCGGCAGAATGAGAAAACATATCTCCCTTTGTACTTAAAGTAGCCGCTTCTTCAGGCTTGATTTGACGAGAAGCCATCACTAAATCTGCTTCTTCTTCGCCCAAATCTTTAAAACCACTGCCACTTCCTTTAGCAATAATGTTGATACTCACGCTTTTACCATTCAATTCGCCAGAAACCGTAGCCTCTTGGTCGTCTCGCTCAATCTGAACATCTTTCGCGCCTTTGTCTGCCAAAAATGCCTTTGCAATGTTTGGAACTAACTGTTCCCCCAAAGTATTAGAGCCAGAAATGGTTAACAAAACCTCCGAATCTCCATTATCTCTATGTTTTTCATTGTGCTCATGGTGTTTTTTTTCGGGTAAAAAATGAACCCCCATTTTGCCCCCC
>JBJXHA010000617.1:0-6816 GCA_046160275.1 Bacteroidia bacterium
ATTACCCATGTTCAGACAGGAAGCATTATCAAAAAATCAATTTTTCGCAAAAGAAAACGAAATTGCGCGTAAAATAGCCTTTCTAGAAACAGGTGTCGTAAGAGCTTATTTTATCAACAAGGAAGGAAAGGAATATAACAAACAGTTTTTTGTTGGGCAATCTATCATTGGTGCTTACTCCTCTTTGCTGACGGCTCAACCTAA
Source organism: Bacteroidia bacterium (assembly GCA_046160275.1). Taxonomy (GTDB): domain Bacteria; phylum Bacteroidota; class Bacteroidia; order J057; family J057; genus JBJXHA01. The sequence continues at coordinate 205 of JBJXHA010000617.1, forward strand.
TTTGATAGCCCAACAAGCGCTTACAGATTGTGTGATTTACACCTGTGATTATGCCGACTTGGTTTCGTTATTTGACACGCACCAAGACCTTGAACGACTAACGAGGAAAATAGCAGAGTATTATTTTCTTGAAAAAGAGAAAAAAGAAATTGAAATTGTACTTTTAGATGCTTCCCAACGATACATAATTTTTCAAAACCAGTTTCCCACTTTGGAGCAACTTATTCCTCAATACCATATTGCCTCTTATTTGGGTGTTACAGCGACTCAATTAAGCCGAATACGGCATCAATTTGCTACAAAAAATTAGGCTACCTTCGTTTCTTTACATATGTAAATGCTTTTCCATTTTGCACCTCGTAATTTTGTGCTTTGCAATTTTGCATCGTATAATTTAAAAAGTGTTTCAGAATGAAAAAGTTAGTATTATCTCTTTTGGCTTTAACTGCCTTGTGCAGTACGCTATTACTTGATTCTTGTGCAATTCACCCGGTAGCTTGGCAACCCAACAAAGTCCTACCTTTTGAAGGAGAAACCGCTTTAAATGAAAAGTTAACACAAGCCACAAAAATTAACTTGAATGGTTGGTTAGGTCCTGAAGATATTGTTTTTGACAGTTTAGGCAATTTATACTGTGGGGTGCATAATGCAGATTTTAGCGATGGTCGCATTCTTAAAATAAGTACAAATAACCAAATTGAAGAATTTTATCAGGCGGGCGCTTGGGTTGCAGGCTTGCATTTCGATAAAAATAATAACCTAATTGCATTAAGCCACAAGCAAGGTTTGATAAGCATAAGCCCAGATAAAAAAGTAACTATTTTGGCAGATAGAGACGAAAAAGGAAATCGTTTTTTTATCCCAAATGGATTAGATATTGCCTCTGACGGAAAAATGTACTTTACCAATACTTCTGAAATTTCGGCATACAATATCAAAAATGGCAGAAAACTCATCTTAGAAATGAAACCTCGTGGTGGCTTATACTGCTACAACCCAGCAAACAAGTCAATAAAAACCTTAATAAATGGCACTTATTTTGGCAATGGGGTAGCGCTATCAAAAGATGAAAATTATGTATTGATGGTTGAAACCACAAAATACAGAATCTTAAAATATTGGCTTAGAGGCGAGAAACAAGGCCAAACAGAAATCTTTATAGATAATCTACAAGGCTTCCCCAATGGCATTTCCGTTAGAAATGACGGCACTTATTGGCTTGGTTTTACAACCAAACGAAATGAAGCATTAGACAAAATCCACGCAAAAGCTGGAATGAAAAAGTTTGTTTATGGGCTGCCTAACTTCTTACAACCCAAAGCAGATAAATTTGGAATGATACAACATATTACAATGGGTGGAAAAATCATAGAAACACTATTTGATACCCAAGCCATTTTGTTACCAGAAGCAGGTGCTGTTAAAGAATATAATGGGGATTTATATATTGGGGGCGATGTGTTGCCGTATGTTGGAAAATTTAAACTGGATAGCAAATGATAAAACAAGGCGACACGATAGTCAATGTTCGTACAGGGCAACGAATGACATTTTTAAAAACTTGGTTAGAAACAAATGAAACTCCCCTTCAAATAGAATGTGAAAGTCCTGTTTCAAACACAAGAGAGCACCTGCATATACATCCTTATCAAGAAAATAGGTTTCAAATTATCTCAGGAGAATTGACTTTTTTGATTGATGCTAGGGTTAGTAAAGCAAAAAAAGGCGAGATTGTTTCTATTCCCAAAAATATAGCCCACGAATTTTGGAACAATGGTACTGAAAACGCAGTTTATATACAGGAATTCGGTCGTGGCAAAAATGTAAGGTTAGATACAACAAGCGTTTTAAGTGCCATTAATTTAGTAAAAGTAATTACACAAGCAAATTTGGTAAGCTCCTTTTATTATGCTAAGTTTGTAGAGTAGTGAATCAAGTAGCTTATTTTTGTTTGTCGTGATTCAACATGCGTTTTTTGCATTACTTTTTACTCCTATTACTTAATTTGTACCGTAATTATTACGAATCTTATGAAAATACATTCCTTCCCTCTCTTAATCATGCTAACTTTGGCGATGACAAACAGTAGTTATAGCCAAGATTTTGAACCTTTAGCGTTGGCAAAACAAATCTTTGAAAATGAGAAATTTCCTAATATTGGTAACTATGTTACGGGAGAATATGACGGGCGACCCAGTAAACAAGATTTGGCAAAAGGCGTGATGACCCAATTTTTACTCCTTGAGCAAAAAGATAAAAAAGCGGTTGTCTCAATGACAATTTCGGATCCAACAGGAAAAGCAATGGACACCTACTTATTCTTTGAAAAAGATAGCATTTGGAAAATGAGTGCGTTTCGCGCTTTGGCAATGACAGGAATGATAGAACAAGCAAAAAATGAGCTTGAAAACTTAAGCCCAAAGCAAGTAAATCAAATAATAAAAGCGGCAAAGAAGAATAAAAAAGGGGAGGAAAGTCAGATGTTTAGCTCAAAAGAAGCGTATAATTTTGCATTAGGTAATGCAAAATTAACGCTCGAATTAGACGAGAAAATCATCGAACATTTTTTGAAAAATAAAAAGGAATTTGAAAGGATTAAGGATTTAATGCTTAGCGAGGTTCAAAGAACAAAAGATGAAAAAATGACAGAGATGAAAGTGGGAGAAGATCTAAAACTTGCTTACCGAAAATTATTTATTTCCGCTGTTACCATGGGAGGTTATGAATTGGGAAATGGCTTAAATTTTTTGATTGGAGGGATGGTAGATAACACAGTAGGATATCTTTATGTGAAAGATAAAAAAGACCTGCCTCAAATGGATGCAAGTGGCGTAATTATGTTAAGAGAAATCGGTAATGGCTGGTATGTTTATAAGACAACTTAATATTTTTCGTGATGAAGTTGTAATATGAGGCGTAAAATAAGTAACTTAATTTCACAAGAATTACGCAATCCCACTTTTGCCATGACATCGGAATATTTAGCGATGTTTGAGGTAGATTATCAAGCGGGGATTCCTAAAATTGAAAGCATTGAATTTGATAAGAAAAACAAGCAGGCTATTGCTTATGTTAAGGTTAAAAATGAATCGTTTTACCTGAGTTTTTGCTTTGATATATTAGCAGAAATCACCTTAACCTTTGTAGATACAGCTCCATTATATGTGGTTAATTTCTCGGTAAGGTCTAAAAAATATTCCCTGATTGAATTGTTGAATTTTATAAAAATCAAACCTAGCTCAACCCAAAATGGGGGAAAAGAAAACGATAATAGCCTTAATTTTGAATCATATAAAAAGCCTGGTAAATTGATTGATAAAATAAACTACTTGTTAGACATTTTAGAAGGAGATAAAAAAGGGATAAAAACGCTAATAAAAAAAACAAGAAACAATGTAGTATGGATAAGCATTGTTTTCTATAATGGTTATGGCACTTTTACTGATTTATATCTGCCTAAAAAAGTAATCAAGCGATTATCTTCCTTAGGCTTAGAGGTTGTATTTGACATTTATGCAATGCCATACGCCAAAAAAAGTCAAACCCTTTTATAAACAATATCCCTCCCCTAACTTTAAGAAAGTGTTTGAGTTTTGAAGGAGCGTCCACGCTCTTATGTTCAAAAAAGTGCAAGACAATCAACTATCTTGTGTTTTTTGGGAACAATGTTTATTCAAACACTTTCTTAAATATTACCGTAGGTTTGGGAACAATGTAGGAGGTTAGTTGTTACTAAAAAAGTTCAATAAAATATGCGCATAAAAAACATATTGCTAAGCTTGTTTACCCTTTTCATTATCTGGGTTTTTGACAGACATCATAACCAATGGAGTTGGTATGTAAGACCCCTATTTTTAATTCCCTTTTGCTATTTTGCCTATAAGCAAAGTTGGGCAGGAATTTCAATCACTATCTTCTGCATTTTTACAAGTATGTTTTGGTTTAACCGTCCCGAAGTCGTTAGCGATCAGGTCAAGACCTTTTTGCAGTTTGAAAAGGATTGGCTTTACGGCGCTTGGGATTATAAAAAACTGTTATTGATTATAACTGTTCCCATTTCCTTTGTTGCATTGGGACTTGCATTTTGGAAACGTAGTTTGTTGATGGGACTTGGAGTAGTGGTTTTAATGGCAACGGGGAAAATAATTTGGAGTATCCAAAATGCAGGAGAAGCAGGAAAATCAATCCTTATTCCAGCAGTAGTTGGGTTACTAATATGTAGTGGACTGATATTTTATGGCTATAAAAGACTTGAGAAAAAGGAAAAATAAGTTTGTCTATCACAGCCCTTTGCTGCAATAGGCAAATTTATCTTATTTATAATATCCAAAAAAAATAGCCCTAAGTACTTGGCAAGAATTGGCTTATGTCAAAATTGCTACCTAAATCACTGACAATAAACAAGTTGACATCATTTTCCATTCTCCATTATCTACTTCGTTTTATCCTTCCTTTTACGTTTATCTTTTTCCTTTGCCTCATCTGCATTAATTTGCTTGATTAATTTGCGCCAATCGTGTGGGATTTGTTCTGAAAAAAGCAAAGTTTCCTCATATTCATCTTTTGGAATGTCCATCACTTCGATTTCATTGCCCAAATATTTCTCGATTCTTTCCAAAATTTCGCGCTCTTCGGTGCTACAAAACGAAATGGCATTGCCTTTTTTGTTGGCGCGACCTGTTCGCCCGACACGATGCACATAATTTTCGGCTACTTCTGGCAAATCATAATTAATCACAAAATCCACATTCGGAATGTCAATCCCCCGCGCACTTACATCTGTCGCAATCAGCACTTTTGTTTCGCCTTCTTTAAACTGATTTAGCACCGCAAGTCGGTCTTTTTGCTCCTTATCCCCATGAATCGTAAGGGTAGCAATGCCTAATTTTTGCATGGCAAGAAACACCCGTTCTGCCCGAACTTTGGTGCGCACAAAAACCAAAATTTTACTCTCTCTTTTTTCCTTAATAATGCGCTCCAAAAACATTCGCTTATCATCCATTTGAATAAAAGCAACCGAATGGATAATGTTCTTAGCTACGGGATCTTTTGGTGAAATATGAATACGGATTGGATTTTTTACCACAGAATAGGCTAATTCTTTGATTTTTGCATCAATGGTAGCAGAGAAAAACAAGGTTTGGTATTTTTTAGGAAGAAACCTCCGTACCGCTTGAATGTCACGAATAAAAGCCGAATCCAACATTTTATCTGCCTCATCAAGCACCAAAAACTCTACCTTATCCAAATGAATATAGCCTTGACTTACCAAGTCAAACATACGCCCAGGGGTAGAAATCAACACATCAACGCCCGTTTCTAATTTGGCAATTTGCGGAGCTTGCTCCACGCCGCCATATAAACAAAATACATTGAGTTTGGTATGTTTTGCAAGGTTAATAAAAGTTTCAGAAATTTGCACCGCTAACTCTCGCGTTGGCACCATTACCAAGCATTGAATAATGTTCTTGGCTTTTCTTCTTTGTTTTTGGTTCAATAATTGAAGGATAGGAATGGCAAAAGCTGCCGTTTTTCCTGTGCCTGTTTGCGCAATAGCCAGCACATCTTCCCCCCTTAAAATCGGAGGAATTGCTTTAAATTGTATGTCTGTGGGGCGTTTAAAACCCAACTCTTCGATGCTTCTTTTAATTTCTGGCGCGAAGGAATATTGTTCAAATTTCATGTTTTCAAATGATGAGATTTGCGAACCTCACAAATCATACAGTATTTTTTATGGCAAAATAAAGTACAAAGGTACATAAGATTCAACGAAAAAACAGAAAATCCCTAACTTTTCAATATCTTTGTGCCGTCATACTTCGGGTAAAAGCGTGGGTAGCGGAAGAAAACGGCAAAATTGTCTTATATTTTTCCTACCTTTGCCGCCTAACTACAATCATGATTTCAAAAAGGGAAATATACAAATGCAGTAGAAGAAAAATCCTTACTACTGACATTTATAACGCAATGAAAAATACGTATGGAACGCTATGCTGAAATGTTAAATCATCTAAAAAAAGGGAAATGTGTTGTGGTGATTGCTGCAAAGTTACGTTCAAAGTAAGCAAGTTTTTCTCTTTTTGGGGAATAAATAGATGAAAAATTTAGGTATTTCTTTTTTTTGAGGTTAGGCAAATGTAATTTTTAAAAAATCACCCCTCTTTTTGCTTTATTACCACGTTATTTCACATTCAACTTTCATTTTTTGTTAAATATGAATTTTCGTTATCCGGGAACAAAACCATTCTCTGCTGCTGATAAAAATATTTTCTTTGGAAGAGCGCAAGTGCTAGAAGAATTTTATAAAAATGTTTGTCTGAATCAACTAACAGTACTATTCGGTGAATCATGTGTCGGAAAATCTTCGTTATTAAATGCAGGCTTAATTCCTTGGTTTGAAGAGAATCCACAATTTGTGGCAATACAAGTAAGATTTGGCGTTTACCATGAACAGTCTTCTGTAACACCTTCTGAAACATTGAATAGGCAACTGAAACTTTTTGCCCAAAAGCCAACTTTTTTAGACGATATTTCGCCTGATGAGTTGAGTCTTTGGCATTTGTTCAAAAATATCTTACTAGATTATTCCCACAAAGAAGGAATTTTATTGGT
>JBJXHA010000618.1:0-5342 GCA_046160275.1 Bacteroidia bacterium
GAAAAAGGGGAGAAGATGCAGGGTAAATTATGTGTGGAGTAAGCTAAATAGATGAGAAAATTTAAAAAGTTCGGAATTCCTAGCGGAGTTCCGAACTTTTTTTGAAAATAGAAACAAGGCAAAAAGCGAAAAAAGTCATGCCGCTTTTACCCGTGATGGGCATTGAGCCGGTAATTTAACATCTCAGAGAGACTTGCACCCTTGCGGGTATTTTACCCTGTTGGTTTTCAACCCAACTTCGCTCACACAGTCGCCCGTGCTACGCTACCTTAGGACCGTTATAGTTACGAAGTATCTTTTCTCTACGGCACTTGTTTCTATTACAAAGGTAAGAAGATTGAATGGGAATCGCAAATAAAAAATTAAAGGATGTTGTGGGGCGATGAGGTTAGTCACCTATGCTTAATTGATAAGGAAGAATGCATGATGCAAAAGCCAAATTTTCTTGCATTTTTCTTCCAAACTTTTTATCTTTACAAAAAACATGAATACTGTGCGCCATATCCTTCTTCGTTAAGTTTAGAATTAAAACCGACTGATGATGGGCAGGAATCTATTGGCATACAACGTGCGCGAAAAGTAAAGCGTTACCTCATTCAAGTGGGAGGAATTTCGGCTGACCGTATTATTATTGCACCGAAAGCGACAGTTCATAAAGAATTTAAAAAATATAAACGCGGAAATTTTGTGCGTGCTGTTTCTTTCCACAATGCAGATTAACGAGGGAAAATGGGCTGTCTAAAAAGGATAATTTACAAAAAATATTATTCATCATAATTAAATTTTTATTATGTTCTACGTGAAAAGTTCGCAACTCGCCGACGAGTTGCGAACTTTTTAGACAGCCTCTTCTCGTCTAAACTATTACCTAAAACTATAATCCACGCCGCTTACTTGGGAAAGTAAGGTTTCGGGTGCATCTAAAATCATGGCATTTTTTTCGGGAGTGGGCGTAAGCGGAGAATTTGCCTTGATATATTCACGCATGACGCTGTGTAAGGTTGCTGTTGTGTTTTTGGCATCGCTTACGCCTTTAATGCGGCAAAGCATATCGGCGGGGTCGCCATCTCTTTCACAAGCCAAAATGGAATAAAAAGTATTCATTTCCAAAGGTTTACCTTTTACTGTAATGCTTTCTATCCTTTTTCCCATTTCTGCAAAAGCCTTGAATTTCACCTCAATTCCTTTAAATTTCACTACCCAACCGCCAAAACGCTTCGAGGCATCTTTGGCAAATACATTGTTTAGCTCTTTTTCGAGCCATTCTAGCAGTTGTTTACCCGTTACTTTTGCAGTACGCACAGTGCTATCTACAGGCAGCATATCAAAAATATACCCATTTGTGATGGGAATGTTCCCTGTGGAATCGGGGGTAGAACGAGGCGGACAAAAACGAAATCCATTCGAAAGCACTACATCAATTTCGGGAAATTTCCAATGTAACCCATTCAAAATCATCGTGTCAATCGGATTTTCTACCACAAAATAACGATACAAAGGAATCGTACTATAGCCTAAGACTTCGTTAATTTCACTTTGGTAATTTTGCTCATTTTCCGTCAATAATTTTTGAATATTCTTATTCGGTTTGAACTTGGCACTCGTTACTTCCAACAACTCATACTTATCATTTACTACTTTTCCATTTTCAATCGTCAAATCCAATTTACCTACAAAAGAGCCAAATGCACCAGGTTCTGCCACTTTTGCGTATTTGCACACGATGGGTTTTCTAACCCTTTCATGCGTATCTCCCCCCAAAATATAATTTACGCCCTCACATTCAGGCAAATTTGCTAAGGCAAGCTGCTGTGACAAACCCAAATGTGCAATGATGCAAATAAAACTGCATTGCTCTTGATTTTTGAGGACATCAACATAATAAGCCAAATTTTCTTCAGGTTTGGTATAAAGAATCCCTTTACTATAATTCGGGCTTTGACGAATAGGCACAAGCGGGTCAGTGTAACCCAAAAAGCCAATTTTTGCCCCTGCTACCGACCAAATATGATAAGGTTGAAAAATCAATTCGCCGCGCTTGCCTTCGCCCAAATCATGGTACATATTGGCGCAAATTTTAGGCGCGTTAAGCGAACCTAGTAAGGTTTGCATACTGCGTTTGCCATAAATTACCTCCCAATTTCCGGGCAAATACAAGTCATATTCCAAAGCGTTGAGGATAGGAACAAAAGCCTTTCCCGTAGTTTTTATGCTCAACTGGCTGCCTTGAAACATATCGCCCGTATCAATCAAGAAGGAATGAGGATTTTGCTTTTTGAGCTGCTGCAATAAAGTTGCTAGTTGTGCATAACCACCTGTTTTGCGAAAAACAGCTTTTTCATTTTCCCAAAATAATTCATCATGTGGGTGAATTTGGCAATGCACGTCTGTTGTTTGCAAAATACTAATAGTTGTACTTGCATTTTGTTCTTGACTTTTTTCAAACAATTCTATGTTGGCTTCTTGCGTATTTTCGGCAAGCACAGCAGCAGGTTTGAGAACAGCACCCAAGCCCAATAAGCTCATTGATTTGAGAAAACCTCTACGATTATTTTTTTCCATGAGGATAAATGTGATAAAATTTTTATGAATTAGAAACCACCTTTTACATAACTCCAGCCTTGTTCTTGCTTTTCTACCAATTCGGCAATGCCTGTGGGAACGGTTTCGGCTTCTGGCAATAATTGTTCTTTGGTAATATTACGTTGTTTCATCGTGTTCTCACAAACAACAAATTTCACCCCCTTATCTTTTAGTTCCTTAATTGCTGCTGCGTGTTTCGACTTTGAAGTCATCAAATATTCGATCCCTTGATTATAAGCGACTACTTCTATTTTGGCATTAGGCCAATGTGTCGTGATATTTTGCAACTGCCGGGTAAAGGCTTTTTGTTGCAAGGTGTCGTTGGCATTGGTAAATTGGAACACGATTTTGTGTTGTTTTTGCTTTTTTTGCGCAAATAAAGGCATAGCGAAAAACAGAAACGCAGTGAAAAATAGGATAATTTGTCTCATAAATATAGTGAATAATGGTAGGTTGATTGAAATTTGTAGCGGCTGCTTTAGCTGCCGCATCAGCGCAAAAACGAAGTTTTTGCCAATGGAGGGCAGCTGAAGCAGCCCGTACAACAAGCGTTTTTAAGTGCAATTAATTTAGTGAAATTAATTAGCTGTCGCAGGAGCGCGAAAACTATGGATTAATTCAAGAACTTTTCGCTTTTGCCGCCTTTTCTTTCGCTTCTTTTTGCTTTTTCTTTTCGGCAGCGATAGGTTTAAAAGGACCTAATTTATGCTGTTCTTGGGAAAAATTATCTGTGAAAGGAGCAAAAGGATGATCAATAGGCTTTTCTTCTATTTTAGGCCAATCTTTGCTCAAGTCTTTGCTTGGGTGCGGCTGTGAATTAACAAAAGCCGCCAAATCCCAAGCTTGCTCATCGCTAAGTTGCGCATTGGGATACGCCGTTCCTTGCGGCATATTGTATTTGATGTAGCCCGCAAAACGGCTCATGCGATACAAACCCGCGCCAAAATTATAAGCATTTTTGCCCCACAAAGGCGGATAAATGTACTCAATTTTATCATCAGCAAGCAAGCCTTCCCCATTAGCTTGGTGGCAACTTTGGCATTTTTCTTCATACAGAATTTTGCCTTTTGCAGGGTCAATTGCTCGTTCCAAATAAGGCAATTCAAAAATACCACTGCCTTTTGCTTTTTCGCCTTTTTTTACATTTTTCCCTACGAACTCAATGTAAGAAGTGATTGCTTGCATTTCAGGGCTTTCTTTGGACAGTGATTTTCCATTCAAACTACGCTCAATGCAATCATTTACCCGCTTAAAAATATCCTCCTCCGTACCGCTTCTTGCCCGATATTTGGGATAAGTCGAGAAAACAGAGCCGTAATTATTGCCCCAAATTTTTGTACCCGCCTCCAAATGACAATTTTGGCAGTTCATACCATTCGTGATTTGCATGATGCTGCCTTTCGGTCCCAGATATTTTGCCGTATGTGTAATCAACTCTTTGCCGTATTCAATCAATGCTTTTTGTTTCGCATCGCCAACTTGTTGAATATCATTTGCTTGCCAAAAACTTGCCATTTCCGCCTTTTTCTTTTCCTCAACTTTCAATTTCTCAAAAGCCCATTTTTTCTCGCCCTCGCTCATCTCTTCCCTTTTGGGTAGCCAACTCGAAACGTCAGGTTGGTAAATTTGTATGTACCAAGAAACAAACAAAGCCATCACTAAGGCTATGATAATCAAGTGCAAAGCCCCCACATAATAAGCGAGCAACTTGTCTTTTATAAGTGGATGTTTTTCGTTTGGCAATTTCATCTTGAAATGGGAAAAAGTGTGAAAAAATGTGAACAAAGCTAGTGAATTTTTGAGTTGAAGCTCTTATCTTTATGTTTTTTTATTGTAATCCTTCTGTTATTTTGGTATTTTTGTAAAAAATTTAAACTGTTTTTATTATGATAGAAAAATATCCTGTAGGTATTCAAACTTTTTCAGAAGTTATTCGACACAATGCCGTTTACGTAGATAAAACTGCACATATCTTGAGTTTATTAACATCTAATACAAAAAAAAGTTACTTCCTATCTCGTCCTCGTAGATTTGGCAAATCGCTATTAATCAGTACATTAAAAGCACTTTTTGAAGGAAAACAACCACTTTTTCAAGGTTTATATATTTATGATAAAATGGAATGGAAAACCTACCCTATAATTCATCTTTCCATGTCAGACATTAATTTTGAAAATTTAGGACTAGAAAAAGCCTTAAAATTAGAATGTAATCGCCTTGCAAAGAAAGAAAATGTTGAATTAGTAGGAAACAAAAGCCCTTTACGAGAACTGTTAGAGGCTTTGTATCTCAAATATGAACAGCAAGTCGTCATTTTAATAGATGAATACGATAAACCCATTATTCATGGATTGGAAGCGGGGAATTCATCGGAAGCAGAGAAAAACCGCGATATAATGAAAAGTTTTTATGGCGGTTTGAAAGATGCCGATGCCCAACTTCGCTTTTTATTTATTACAGGTGTGTCTAAATTCGCAAAAGTTTCTATTTTCTCTGACCTTAATCACTTGACTGACATTAGTTTAGATGAAAATTATGCCACACTTTGCGGTTACACGCAAGAAGAGCTGGAGCATTATTTTCCGCAAGGCATCGAAAAACTGGCAAAGAAATACGGCATGACGCAAGAACGATGTTTAGCTAAGATAAAAGATTGGTACGATGGATTTTCTTGGGACGGAGAAAATTTTATGTATAATCCTTTTTCTACTTTGCAATTATTTAGTAGCTCGCAGTTTTCAAACTATTGGTTTTCAACG
>JBJXHA010000619.1:0-6768 GCA_046160275.1 Bacteroidia bacterium
AGTATTTGCAAGCAAAAAGCAGTGTTAAAACGTTTATTTCCTCAATAGAAGGCTTTTCTTAGGTCGATTACCTTTTCAAATTTTTGAGGAATTTCTTTTTCGATTTTGATGGAAGTTGCATATTCAATTTCTTTCATATCTCCCAAATATTCGATGATATAATCAAACTCTTCATAGATTCTTTGTTGTCGTCTTGTCAAGGTAAAATCTGATTTACCGTTTATACAAACCCGAATCGGCGCATTTTTATTCAAATTGCACAGTTTAAAATCATCTCTTTTCGGTTCTCCTATTTTCAACGTATTGTTTTCGTAGCTTAAATAAAGTTCAAACTCTCCTTCACTCGTTTTTTCGATTGAAAAAAGTTCAAAAAAACAAGTTTGTGTGCCTGCTGTGAAACAAATGAGTGCTGGATTTGGCTCATTTACAGACTTTGTGATATGTCGATTAAACCAATCGGGAAAGGTTAGTTTTTTTGTTTTTTCCCTAAAAGCGGAGGAAGAATACCCGATAATATCCTGAATAACAAGGAGATGGCCTGAATTCGCTTTGATTTTTTTGTCAAGAGGTAAATAGAGCGTTTCCCCATTTACATATCCCGTTTCTGACAATAGCGTTTTATCCCATTGAAAAAAGGCTTTCCTGATACTTGGAGTGTAAGAAGTTTGGGGGATTTGAGCGTGTTTTTTATATATCTGAAAAACTGGAATCATGGTTTTGTGTTAAGGTTCGTAACTTTTACTTTTTTAGGTGGATTCATAAATGTGATGGCAAGGTAGCCGCCTTTTATTACACAAAGATACCCTTTTTGCTAAAAATGTACAAACTTTTAATAAACGCTGCATAGAAAATATTTATCAAGACGAAAAAAATGCGCCAGACTTTCATCTGACGCATTTTTTAATTAAAGTATATCTGTAAAGTAAATAAGTTTAAGTAATTAATTATCAATAGCTTACATCTAATAATTATTCACTATTCACTAAAACTTATCTTTGTAATACCACTTTTTCAGTAGCTAATACACCTTCTTTGTTATATTGAATGTAATACAAACCGTTTGCTAGGTCAGACATATCTAAGTTTACTTCGCTGTTGAACATATCTAAAGTATGCTTAATCGTGCGAACGTTTCTGCCCATTTGGTCTAAAATGCTAAGGCTTACATTATGAGATAAAGGACTGTCAATCAATAAACTAACAGTGATATTATCTTTCGTTGGATTCGGATAAATGCTCATAACTGGCGCATCTTCAACGATACGAATTGTTCCGAAATCAGGCTGTTCTGCTAATTCGCCATAAGTATCACCATCATTATTCATGACAATAACAGGCGTAGCAGAAGGTATTTGACAACCCAAAGAAGTCAAAAGTCCAACTCTTGAACCCCCTGAAGCAAAAAGTGCTTGTGAGCGTGTTTTTTGTCCTGCACTAAACATATACATACAAGCATCATCTGTATAATCCATATAGTTCATCGTCATTTCACGAGGTGTGCCTGTGCAAGTACTAAGATGAGGTTGTGATGGACAGCCATAATTTGCAGTGTTGTGCGTAGGTGTATCCCCTACTAAATCACTTCCGCAAGTAGCATCTCCCCAAATGTGGCGAAGGTTTAGCCAATGTCCTACTTCATGCGTAGCAGTGCGCCCCAAATGATAAGGAGAAGTTGCCGTACCTGTTGTTCCTGTATAGCGATAATCTAAAACAACTCCATCAGTGGTAACAGAGCCACCTGGAAATTGTGCATAGCCCAAAATGCCGCCGCCAATAGAACAAACCCAAATGTTCAAATATTTTGTTGCGTCCCATGGTGCAACACCGCCTCTTGTTGGTTTTTTTACATCATTGTTTGTTCCCCAATCTTTGTTTCTCGTTTTTTGATAGTGAACAATCCCATTTGTAGCAGCTCCTGTTGGAGTGCGTTTTGCCAAACAAAATTGAATTTCATAATCAACTGCAACCCCCGAAAAAGCAGCAGGAATAAGGCTTGCATCTGCATTTAATTTACGAAAATCTGCGTTTAACACATCAATCTGAGATTGCACTTGCGCATCACTGATGTTTTCTACCGCTTTGCCTGTACGCCAAACTACATGAACTACCGTAGGAATCGTAATCACAACACGCTGCCCATTTGGGTTTGCTTTTTCAAACTTTGCAGTGTGTTCTTCAATACTTTCCATGCGCTGAACCAAGCTAGGATCCTCTTGGATTTGATGTGAAAGATGTTCCATTGAACCACAAACGCGCTGCGCTTGAACGGTGACAGTTGCCGCTAAGGCAAGAAGCATTAAGCTAATTTTTCTCATAAAAAGATGAAATAAATAGTGGGGTAATAAAATTTACGTTACAAATCTAATAAATAATTTTAATATTAGAAAATTCTTTTATGGGAATAATACAAATTTTTCATATTTGAAACTTAGTTGCAAAACAAATTTCATCACTTTTACATGTAATCTTATGAGAAATAAGCCATTACCCACAAAATCCACTCTTTAAAAAGGGCAGCAATTAATGACCAAACCACGCAGCCAATGCTTAAAATAGGGATAAAACGCTCGCTTTTTTCTCGAAATGAGAGGGCTACGCCTACGGCTAGGGGAGGGGCTAGAATGAAGGGCGTAATGACCATTAAGCCCCAAATACCGTATTTGTTCCAAAATTTCACCATGCGCTTTTTGCGGCTAAAAGGGGTGGGTTTGCGTTTCCATTTTATAAAAGAGCCAAAGAATTTTTTCACTTTTGTATATTTTTCTCTAAACCAAGGATTATGAAGCCAATGTTCAATCCATTCGCCCCCTTTTCCAAAAATAACAAGCCCTATAATTGTTCCTATGGTGTTCGTGAGGAAAATTTCCCAAAAATTCATTTTCGCGCTATAACTGATGATAATACCGCCAATAAATTTTACGGTACTCATCAAAATAACGGAAAGATATAACCAAATAACTTGACTTGTCATAATTAGGCGATAAGTGAATGCGGATAGTTGAAAAATAAAGGTGTTGATTATCAGTGTTTTAGCTTACAGATATGTAGGTTTACTGTAAGCGGGGCGCACCAATTTCCAAATAATGTAATCGTAGTTCATGTTATCTAGCATTTTAAACATAATCTGCGGATAAGTGGTGTGGGCAAGGTAATATGCCGCATTTTCTTTTCGATTGCCAAGGTCTTTAAATTCACTTTTTGCATGTTGTTCGACTTGTTGAAAGGCTGCGCGCAAATCCGTTTCCATTTTTTTTACCCAAGTATAAAATTCATCAGGTGTAACATTAAGCAACTCATCAAGCGACTTTTTTTCAGAAAGATGTTCCCATATTACAGTACTCGAAAGGTGGTCAAGGAAACGATGCAGGCGCACATATTCTTGAAATTTCACTTTCATTCGAAAGCCATTTTTGAATTTAATTACATAACCTTCGCGGTTTTCTTCCTGATTTTCAGCAAGTTCAGCAAGACTTGTGATGCCATTATAACGCTTCACAAGCGGAAAACCAATCTCCTGCAAAGGAACATCAGCCCCCGTTGCGGTGTCAATAATTGCCAATAAAACCAAATCTTCTTTTTCTCCGTAGTCTATAATAATACGGTTTTCGGGATAAATGATTTCGAATAAATAGGTTTTGCTTTTGTCTAAATTTCCAAAAGTATGGGCATATTTTTGCTGCAAAATTTCATTCGCCTTAATTGCTTGCTCACTCGCAAAAGAGCCGCGTGTGGCAATGTACGGTTTTTCCTCCCACCAATACAAAATGCCCAGCGAACCGTCCATTTTTTCATAAACTTCGAAACTTTCTTTGGGAATTTGGTCAGCGCTAAGTTCCTCCATATTGAAAAACTTATCAAAAGGGCGAGCCACTACATTGAAATTTTCATCAGTAATCAAGCCTCGACAGGCCTTTGTCCATTCGTTCCAAAGGTAGTCGTATTGTGTTTTAGCGGAATAATTATAAATCTTTAGCGGAAAAGTAGGATGTATTTGTACATTAATGTACTCCTCCGCAATCATTTGTTGTAATAAAGCGATATTTTTCAAAGGAAGAAGTGTTTAAATTATTTTACGACAGAAATACTCACCATGTACCATTCAGAAGTGTCGTCCATTTTTCGCCATTCTAATTTGATGGTAGCAGGCGTTAGCACTGTCCATTTGTAGAATTTTTTGTGTAAAGGCAAACCAGGACTGCTGCTAACGTCCTGAAAATTCCACAAATTATTGACATTTGCGGACTGTAATTTACTTGCCAAATCTTCAAACAAGTTTTTTGCCTCTTTTTCCGTTAGGTCTTCGCCAAAAATAAATTTACATTCTTCATTAAATTGGCGAATCATGGATTTTTTGGCATTGGGTAAAACTACTGTAGGTTGCCAAACTGTAAATCTATCCCATTCAGTATCAACAGAATCCCCTTTAATGGATTGAAATTTTTGCTCGGCAGAAGCGATAATTTCATACAAAGCTGCCACAAATGGATTTTTGTCGCGAGCTACCTTTGTACCCTGTGTCGTTACTTTGTCCTTAAATTCGGGTTGATACGGGGCGGCATTTCCTTTTGTTCCTTCAAACAACTTCCCATTTTGCCACATTCCTTGCATTTTTTTCCCATCATTAAATGAATATGTGCCGTAGCCATTGCGTTTTCCGCCAAAAAATTCGCCTTCATATTTGCCGTCTGTATGCAGCATTACGCCATAGCCACGATTGCAATTGCCTGATAAACAAGTACCTTTCTCTTCTTGTGCAAAAGAGAAATGGGAAAATAAGAAAAGTAAGATACCTAAAAAGAGGTGCTTTTGAGATGTCATTTTTAAAATAATTACTTGATTTTTGCCCAAAGATACGAAATTTGTCTTAGACTTGTGTAGGCTCGGAAAAAACCTACACAAGTCTAACAACTACCTTACGACCATCTTTTCTGTTCTTGTTCCTTGTGCATTTTGCAAAGTGAGAAAATAAATTCCCTCAGGCAAATTCAAGAGCAAAGAAAGCTGATTAAAACTATGGTTTTGGCTAAGTTCTTGTTTATGAACACATTGCCCTAATGTGTTTTCGATAAGAAGTTGCGTATTCGCGGTAATTTTTGGCAATTTTACTTGAAATTCTCCACGATTCGGGTTCGGATAAACGAAGAAATTACCCATTTCAAATGCTGCATTTTCGATACTTACCACATTCATATCAATAGGGACTTCCCAAATGCCACGACCATAAGAGGCTGCTCGCAAAGTGTTCGTTGGGTATTGAATTTCCAAATCCGTGATCATTGTGGAAGGTAAACCCTGCCCATACAACTGCCAATTTGCCATGGAAGCATCTCGGTAATAAACTTGATAATCATTGCCCGCAAAAAGCAAATTGTTGCTATTTTTAACATAAACCAAACAATTAACGGGAACATTGGGCAAACCTGTCGAATAATTCGTCCAATTTGTGCCACCATTCACCGATTTATACACTTTTTTTCCCGTTTGATATGCACCATAAGACAACCAAATTTGCGTAGGGTCGGTAGGATGCAGCGTAATATTGGTAATTTCGGCATTTACAGGTGGATTTATCGTTGTCCAATTTGCGCCACCATTGATTGTTTTATATAAAGTTTTATGATTTGAAGCAAAAATAATGTCTGAATCTCCCTCAAAAACAGCGAGTTGGTCAAATTTTTCATCCACTGCTAACAAGTTGTTTGTCAAGGCTGTCCATGTATTTCCGCGGTTATTGGTGGCATAAATTTCGTGATAACCCGCAAGCAAACGGTTGGGATTATTGGGGTCAATCAAATAAGGGGTTACCCATTCGCCCTGCGGCTGTCCACCCTGAATATTGTCGCTGATATCATTATAGGTATCATTGTTCCAGCCGTCTAAGGTTCGGTAAATTTTGCCATCAACATAAGTGGTATAAAAAATATTATCATCAACAGGGTCAATCGCTACTTCCATGCCATCGCCGCCATTGGTTTCGTCCCAAACGCCTGCACTTATCATTTTCCTGCCTCCATTATCCTGCGTTCCTCCAATCATAAAAGCAGGGTCATTTTGAGAAACCGCGATTTTATAGAACTGCGTGATTAACAAGCCATTGGTTAACTCTGTCCAAATATTTGTCGTTTCATTCAGCTTATGAATTCCGCCATCATTGCAACTATATAACTGATTGTTGAGGGGGTGAAATGCCAAAAATCGGTGGTCGGCATGAACTTCGGGATACGAACCAGAGTTATACCAATCACAAATTTGTGTCCAATTTGTGCCTTCATTCAAAGACTGGTGCATCACAATTTGCCCACAATAGATTCGATTTTCATTCACAGGTGAAACCGCAATCACATCACCCATGGGTGCATTCGATTTGAAGGTAAAAGTCGCGCCATTGTCATTCGAAACATAAACATTTTTATTGGGATGAGAACACATTACCACCAATTTATTGGGATTTGCAGGTGTAACTGCAAGCTGAATCCAGTTGTAATTGTCTGTAAATGAGGAGATTTGTGTCCAAGTTGTACCCGCATCAATAGATTTATAGATTTGACTTATTCCCCAATAATCATTGATGGCAGTATAAACAACATTTGCATCATTAGGGCGAAATACCACATCAGAATGGTAAGCAGATTGCACCAAAGACCAATTAGTTCCGCCATTAGTGGTGCGATATAAGCCCAAGGTTGTGGCAGCAAAAAGCACTTTCGGGTCGCTGGGGCTCATGGTTAATTTACTGATAGCCACATTGTTAGCCAATGACCAATTTAG
>JBJXHA010000620.1:0-3052 GCA_046160275.1 Bacteroidia bacterium
AAGATGTAAGGGCTATTCCGACAAAAGCAGGTGTACTTTCTTGTTGGGATCAATACCTCTATCATTGGGGCAGTCGTAGCAGTCATCGTGCGCCAGAGCCAAGAATAAGTTACGCACTTTATTGTCAGAGGGGAGATATTGCACCCGTAGATGATGCAATTATTGATTTACGAGCAGGCCTTAGTTTCGAACAACGTTTAGGCTTCATTTGTAGAGGAGTTTATAAATATTCTTACGTAAACTCTGATTCGAATGAGCAAACACCCGAATTACTTGCTTTTTTGAACGATAATATGAACAGGCTAAAAAAATAAATGGCTTGTTTTGATAAGTATAGTATAACTTTTTTAATCCACTTACTTAAATTTATAATCATGCAAGCAAATTCTTACACATTAAACACACAATTCGCCGAAGATGTTAAGGCTGGTTTGACGACTTTCCCTAAATCCTTGCCTTCTATGTATTTCTACAATGGCGAAGGAAGTCGCATCTTTCAACAAATTATGGACTTAGAGGAGTACTATCTTACCAATTGTGAGTACGAAATTTTGCAAACGCAAAAGGAAAACATTTTGGCAGCACTCCCTAAGTCTTTTGACTTAGTAGAACTTGGTGCAGGCGATGGCTTAAAAACAAAAATCTTATTGAAATATTTTTTGGCGCAAGCAATAGATTTTACGTATATGCCTGTGGATATTTCATTAGATATTTTGCAAGAATTGGAAGGAAGTTTGGCAAATGAAATGCCCGATTTATCCGTAAATATTCTACATGATGATTATTTTGGGGCTTTGAAAAAGATTTCCAACCTCTCGGAAAAGCCCAAAGTAGTCCTTTTCTTAGGGGCAAATATTGGAAACTTTTCGATAACAGCAGCCGAAGCCTTTTTAAAACAACTCAGAGATTCCTTAAACAAAGGCGATTTCTTGTTATTAGGGGCGGATTTAGTCAAAAATCCTGAAACCATTTTGCGTGCATATAGCGATTCCAAAGGCGTTACCGCAAATTTTAATTATAACCTATTGCAAAGGATTAATGACGAGTTGAATGCCAATTTTGATATTACAAAGTTTCAACATTACGCCACTTATAATCCTGAAACAGGCGAAACAAAAAGTTACCTTCTTAGCAAAGAAGCGCAACAAATAGAAATAAAAGCCTTACCTTTGACCATTCATTTTGAAGCATGGGAAAGTATTTATACGGAAGTTTCGCAAAAGTTTAGCCTCTCTCAAATTGAAAAGATAGCACAAGGAGTCGGCTTTAATATTGAAAAGCATTTTTTTGATAGCAAAGACTATTTTACCGATACCTTGTGGAAAGCACTATAACTATCTCTGAGAAGAGCGCAATGCCGAAATGCGTTAAAGTAGGCAAATATTATATATATATTTTTTACGTTGATATGGAAGCTGGTACTGTAAAATGGTTCAATGACTCAAAAGGCTTTGGCTTTATTGCTAGAGAAACAGGAGCTGATGTTTTTGTACATCACTCACAAGTTCAAACCGATGGATTTAAAACCTTACAAGAAGGAGATAAAGTTCACTTTGAAGTAATAAAAGGAGCTAAAGGGTTAGAGGCAAAAAACGTAACATGAGCTTAAAAGCAAAAAAAAGCCTATTAGCAAACGTTTTTTATCAAAGTATGACAGGTGTCTTTATGAGCAAATGCTTTCAGTAGTTTTTTGTTCATAAAGACTTATTTTTTTTTATGGATAATTTTAGCCATTTTCGCCATGCCTAAAAGAAGCCCAATTATCTTTTTATTATTCTCTCTGAGAAGAGCGCAATGCCAAAATGCGTTAAGGTAGGCACATATTAGTATATATTTTTTACGTTGATATGGAAGAAAAAGGCATTGTAAAATTATTCAATGAAGTAAGGGGCTGGGGTTTTATTACTAGAGAAAATGGGGAAGAAATTCTTGTACGTTTCTCGGAAATTAGACCAGAAGAAAGCCCCCCTATCTTGCGACAAGGAGATTATGTTAGTTTTGAGGTAGCACACGGGCGCGATGGCTTAGAGGCAAAAAACGTAACATTAGCTTAAAAGCAAAAAAAAGCCTATTAGCAAACGTTTTTTATCAAAGTACGACAAAAGTCTTTATGAGCAAATGCTTTCAGTAGTTTTTGTTCATAAAGACTTATTTTTTTAAATGGATAATTTTATTCATTTTTGCCTTTTTCTGAATGTAGGCGGATATGAAGCGGTCATTGAAGGCAAGATTTACAATAATATTACGCGATTTACTGATGGTAAATCACAGAATAAAGTATTCTTTTATTCATTATTAAGAGTATATTTAAATTTTATTTTATGGGTTGACTATCAACCCATTAGGTGGTCAATCTGTAAGATTCTTATCAAGGCTTGCATCAAAATCATGTTTCAAAGCATGGTGTTCAAGTAGAAGGTGATAAGATTCTTGGCAGAATGACAGCCCAAAAAAATAAAACACTGATTACCAATATTTTAAAATTTAAACATACATTATTTATGCCACTACCATCTCTTATTTCTCTTCAAAATGTATCTCTTGCTTATCAACAACAAGAGGTATTGTCTGATATTACACTTACTTTTTCTACGAATAAAATTACTAGCCTATTAGGAAAAAGTGGTAGCGGCAAATCTACTATTTTGCAACTAATTAATGGTCTGTTAAAGCCCTCAAAAGGAGAGATATTTGTGTTTGGAGAAAGCTTTAATTACCTTCAAGCGAACTTAATTCGTTTAAAAATAGGCTATGTCGTGCAGCAAGTAGGCTTATTTCCTCACTTAACCATTGCAGAAAATATTAGTTTGCTGGGAAAAATAACCCAAATGCCTGCTTCCGCAATGCAAGAAAGGCTTACTTCTTTGATGAATACGGTACAACTTCCTATCAGCTACTTAAAAAAATATCCTTATCAACTTTCAGGAGGGGAACAACAGCGAGCAGGCTTATGCCGCGCTTTATTTCTAAAACCTGCTATTCTGTTAATGGATGAGCCTTTTGCTGCCCTAGATTATGGCACAAAACAGGGAATTTATCAGTATTTTCTCTC
>JBJXHA010000621.1:0-2870 GCA_046160275.1 Bacteroidia bacterium
ACCTAACACCGTAAAATCTTGGCTTAATACATATACAAAGCTACCTTTGACCTTACAATATCCCGTTACTACCCCATCGCCTAGGTATTTTTCTTTCTCCAAACCAAATTCGCTGGAACGATGCGTAACAAAACGCCCGATTTCCTCGAATGAACCCTCATCTAAGAGCAACTCCACCCGTTCACGCGCCGTGAGTTTGCCTTTTTTATGTTGCGCCTCGATGCGCTTGGCACCTCCGCCTAACATTGCCTCCGCATTTTTGCGCTGCAATTTTTCGATTCTTGATTCCCTATTTTCCATGCTGAAAAACGCTATGTAATGGTGCGCAAAGATAGAGAAAAGGGCGGTGTATGACAATTTTTTTTTAGCAAACTTAGTACATGGCACAAAAGTTTTGTTTTTCTCTACCTTCTCCTTATTTTTGCTTTTATTCTCATTATCGTATCAAAATGACTACCATTACAGAAGACATTCTTGAATTTATTAAAAATATTACCAGCAACGGTACGTATTCAGCTTTTGGAAAAAAGGACTTTATTTTACCGAGATTATCCATCAAAGGATTTGGGGAACTAGCACTGCCTATAACGGAATTGCAGGCGAGAGAGCTTATCAAAGCGGCGCATAAAGCCCCTTTTGGTAAGGGAAGTCAAACAATTCTTGACGAAAATGTGCGCAGTGCTTGGGAAATTGATGCAAATGACTTGACCTTTAAGAGCGCGAAATGGGAAAAGTGGTTAGAAGAGCTGGTAAAAGAAGCGAAAATTCAGTTAGGAGTTGGAAACCAAGAGGTTAGTGCTTCGCTCTATAAAATGTTAATTTATGAAAAAGGCAGCTTTTTTACTTGGCATAAAGACTCGGAGAAGGAAAAAAATATGTTTGCAACGCTTTCCATTACTTTACCTTCCGAGCATACAGGTGGAGAATTAGCTGTGCGATTCAAGGGGGAAGAAAGGGTGATTGATTCTGCCGAATTGACAAAAGAGGGCGATTTTGCTTATGCCGCTTTTTATGCAGATTGCGACCACGAAGTGCGCCCCTTGCTTTCGGGTTATCGCATTTGTTTGGTTTACAATTTATTACAGTCTAATTTGGTGGCAAGTTTGTCTGCGGAAACATTGGCTTGGCAAGATGATGAGTTGAGCCTTATGTTGGGAAGTTGGAGCAAGGAATTAGACGATAAAATACAAGGTTTTTTATTAGACCACCAATATACGCCCGAAAATTTCTCTATGGAGAACTTGAAATTGAGGGATAAAGCACGTGCAGAAGCTTTAATAAGTGCAGCAAAAAAAGTGGGACTTTATGTGCGTTTGGGCTTACTCACGCATTATCAAATGGGAGCTTTGGAAATAGATTATTCTTCAAAGAAGAGGGGCTATCGTTATGATGATGAATATGAGGATATTTCTGACGGTACAATGGGCGAAGTTTTTGATGACGATATAAGTGTCAAAAATTGGGCAGATGATGGGTTTCCTAATTTTGGAGAAATTTCGTTGGACGAAATAAGCCTTATTAACCCAAAAGAGGCGGAAGAAGATGAGCCAATTGAACAAGCGGCGGAGGGCTACACAGGAAATGCGGGTATGACGATAGAGTATTGGTATCATCATGGCTGCGTTTTTATCTGGACAGAAGAGACACATGAGGAGTTAATGACAAACTTAACGCTGAATAGACGTTTGGAATGGATTGCTTATTATGTGGATAATTATGCAACTAACCCAAAATCTCCTCATTTCCTTCAAAAATTATTAACGAGCATAGAGATTGAGACAAATTCTTATCCTTATTATCGAACAGAAAAGTCTGATGCTTCTAGTTTAGCAACGGCTTGGATACTCTTAGATAACGCGCCTGAATTTCAACAGTATGCCCAACAACTTGCGCCTTTATTTGATAGAATTACGTTGGAAAACTGGGCAGCATTAATAGAAAAATACCCGATAGCCACTTTTTCTCCATTATTTGAGCAAGTGTTTGCCCTTAGAAATCCCGATTTTACCCTGCATTTGACCAATCTTCTTTTTCTATTAAAGGATAAAAAAATCGCATTGCCTTTTGTTCAGCAACAAATTGAAATCCTACCAATTCGTTTGCGGCAAGTAGCGACTTATGTGTTTTCAAGCACAAACGGAAACAAAGCAGAAGTAGCCATTAGCCTGTTTTCTAATCTGCTAAAAATGAGCAAGTTTGATTTTATCCCAAAGAGCTGGCATAGCCAAATGGTGGAAGTAATGGCTACCGAAAAAACGCGAGAATATGTAAATGGTCTCTTAGTCAATACTTTATTACAAAACCAAGAGGCAAAACATACCCCTCTTTTTCAGCAAATTTATCAAATTTGTGAACAGGATTTGGTGGCAAGAACTACGAAAGAGCCTCAACCTTTACCCAATTGGACACGAGAAGTACCTGTCTCCAATTCTGCATTTCAGCAGAAGATTTGGAATATGTTAAGTTCTTTTCTCCTCTCTCCCACAGAGCAGATTTTTAATTATACAAAAGCACAGACAGAAAGAACAGAAATGGAATCGGCGATTAAAAGTGTGGTGATTGACTTAGAAATGACGACTCTCACCAAAGGAAGACCTTATACCTTGCAGCTTAAAAAGAACAATGCCACATATAACAGGCTACACAAATTGTGGGAAATTGACTGCAAGTTATTGGCAAAGTTAAAAGCAATGGAAGATTAGAAAGGGCTTATACCTACATTTTTTTGAGTTTGGGCGGGTTTCAACAACCCGCCCATTTTTATTTGTCGTACTGAGTACACTGTAAAGGAAATTTTCTTATGCTTTTGCGGGCTAGTCATGCTGTAAGCATCTTATCACGCAATGTGTTCAAGCTAAGTTTGATAAGAT
>JBJXHA010000622.1:0-2663 GCA_046160275.1 Bacteroidia bacterium
GCCATGAAAATGAAAAATTATCAAGCAGCACAACAACATTGGCTGGAAGCGTTGGCGATTCACCCGAAAAACAAGTACATAAAACAGCAAATTTCTGTTTGTGAGCAAGAAATTCAAAAGGAACTTCAAAAAGACATGGCGAAACAAATCCCTAGTTCTGCGCCTACCAAAAAAGAAGAAGTAATAAAATCAGCAGAGCCTTTGCCAATTGCCGCAACTCCTGCTCCTACTAATAATAAGGTATATGGGAGGATTTCAGGTTTGAAAGATAGCGAAGGACAACTCTTTGATTATGAGGGAGAAATAGTCGCAAACCAACCGAATGGGAAGGGCAAATTGACTTATAAAAACGGAAGCATTTGCGAGGGAATTATGCAAAATGCAAGGCTAAATGGCTCTTGTACCTGTACCTTTAGCAACGGAGATCGCTACATTGGCACTGTAAAAAATGATAGAAGGGAAGGGCGTGGCATTTACTTTTATACAAAATTAGGGTCGCGTTATATTGGGGAATGGCTCAATGACCGCCAACATGGAAAAGGAATGTGGTATTACGAAAATGGAGATAAATACGAAGCCGAATTTGTGAACGGACACCCAAAAGGTACGATAAAATATAGTTATCATACGGGTGATGTGGTGCTAGGAAAATGGGAGAATGGGAGATTTACGAAGCTCTAAATATTCAGTAATAATTAGTTTATGTTAATGCTTTTACTCAAAATATTGATAATAAGCAAGTTAAATTCATTTTCCATTCTCAATTATTAATTATCCATTACTTAACATCTAATGATTTATGACTTTATTTTTGGACAGAGATGGCGTATTAAATCGCCGATTGATGGGGGATTATGTGAAGTTTGAGGAAGAATGGGAATGGCTGCCAAATGTCTTGGAATCTCTTGTAATTGCACGCAACTTTTTTCGTCATATTATCGTAGTGAGTAATCAGCAAGGGGTAGGGAAGGGGCTAATGACTTATGCACAAACGGTGGCGATTTTCGAGAAAATGAAAGGGGAGGCTGCTGCCGCAGGAGTTTTAATTGATGCATATTATTTTTGCCCTCATTTAGCAAACGAAAATTGCGCCTGCCGAAAGCCGAATATAGGAATGGCATTACAAGCGCAAGCAGATTTTCCTGAAATAGATTTTTCGCAAAGTGTGATGGTTGGCGACTCGCCTTCTGATATAGCGTTTGGCAAAAAACTTGGGATGAAAACGGTAGGAATTGGGGAGGAGGCTGGAAATGCCGATGAAGTTTATGACAGTTTATATGCTTACTTGACGAATTTGATAAAAAAATAACAACATTAGCAGCATTTCACAACAATTTTGTATATTTGAAGGCTAATTTTGGCAACAATTATGCAAGAAATATAGTATGAATACAAAATTAGTCTTAACGCTATTTTTTTAGACCAAAAATGAAAAAAAACTACTATACCGACATTAAGTAAAGGCTATCGTTTTTTCTTAGAAAGAGGAATAAAGTAATGATCAAGTGAGAAAATATAAAACTAGAATGTCTAAATTGCTTCTATTCACTATTCACTATTCACTATTCACTATTCACTATTCACTATTCCTTATCACTTAATTTCGTTCACCTCTTTTCATTTTAAAAAATTAATATTTTTATGAAAGCAAAAATTTGGGTTTCAGCCCTCTCATTAGTTGGCTTGTTTGGCTTTAGCGCCTATAAGATTAATACTACTGACGACAGAAGCGAGCTGGTTATGCGCCTGCTGATGGAAAGTACTAAGGTTTATCACTATGCTCCTTTAAAAATTGATGATAAATTTTCAGAGGAGGTATATGATTTATATCTAAAACGAATAGATCCTAACAAACGCTACCTAACTAAAGGCGACATTGAGGACCTTAATGGCTACAAACGCAAACTAGATGACGAAATCAACGTTTCTAGTTATAAGTTTTTTGAACGTTCAGAGGAAATTCTTTCTCGCAGAGTAGAGCAAATTCAAGAGTTCTCAAAAGAGATTCTTGGCAGCTCTTTTGACTTTAACAAAGAAGAAAACATTATGTTAAAGCCTGAAGAGATGGATTATCCAAAGGATAAGGATGAACTAAAAAAGCGTTGCTATCAAATTTTGAAATATCAAACTTTGCAGCGTTATTCAGATATGCTTGATGACCAAGATAAAGCACTTGCTCGAAAGGATACCGCTTTTAAACAAAAAACAGAAAGCGAAATGGAAGCCGAAGCAAGAGCAAAAGTATTGAAATTGCAAAATGAAGGACATCAGCGTTGGTTAAAAGTAACTACCGAAGAAAGACGCTCCGTTTATTTGAATACGATTGTCAACATCTACGATCCACATTCAACTTATTTCCCACCTGATGACAAACAAGATTTTGATATTCGTATGTCTGGAAAGTTGGAAGGAATTGGGGCAACTTTGCAAGAAAAAGAAGGATTTATCAAAATTACAAGCATTGTTCCCGGCAGCCCTTCTCAACGTCAAGGCGATTTGAAAGAAGGTGATGCGATTATTAAAGTGGCACAAGGTGCAGGCGAACCCGTTGATATTGAAGGCTGGAGAACCAACGATGCCATTAAATTGATTCGTGGTAAAAAAGGAACAGAGGTGCGCCTAACTGTAAAAAAACCTGATGGCTCAACCAAAGTGATTCCGAT
>JBJXHA010000623.1:0-6276 GCA_046160275.1 Bacteroidia bacterium
CTGTACCTTTTTCTATCTCTTCAACTGCGGCAATCTGCAATAGTCGGCAATTGTGGCAATCTGCAATAGTCGGCAATTGTGGCAATCTGCAATAGTCGGCAATTGTGGCAATCTGCAATAGTCGGCAACTGCGGCAATCTGCAATAGTCGGCAACTGCGGCAATCTGCAATAACCTACACTTTTAATGGCACTACTATTTCACCCCACAATGTTAGTAGTATTTTTTTAAAACTCCAAACCTTTTCTAACAAAGGTAAAGTTTTTTACTTTATGGATAATTATTGTATAGCGATGATTTTCTTTATTGAAAAAACTACTTACATTTGAGGCAGCGAAAACGAAAGAGCAACAAATTATGGCGTATAAATCTCTCTCTTTCAGTATTGCGATTGCCTTTATTTGATTTATGGGTAATAGCTCACCTCGCTATTTAGCTAATATTTTTATAATATCCTTTTTTAAATCGCATTTTTTTACTATCTTTGCACATTATTTACACTTTTAAACATGGCAAAGCTAAAAACTGCTTATTTTTGTCAAGAATGTGGCACGCAACACCCTAAATGGCAGGGGCAATGCGCGGGTTGTAGTGCATGGAATAGTTTGGTGGAGGAAGTTGTGGAAAAGGTAGCAAGTCCTTCGGTCAAAGCGAGTAGCCTCAATTCGAGAAGTGAACCCAAATTATTGACGCAGATAGATACGAATAGCCAACCGCGTTTTACAACTCCTGATTTAGAGATGAATCGTGTGCTGGGAGGAGGAATTGTGCCGGGGTCTGTTACTTTATTGGGAGGCGAGCCGGGAATTGGGAAATCAACCTTGCTGCTTCAACTTGCGCTACAAATGAATCGCTTGAAAATTTTGTATGTTTCGGGCGAAGAGTCTGAGCAGCAAATCAAGATGCGGGCGGAGCGTATTCCACATCAAAATCCCAATCTTTACATTGCCTCAGAAACAAATGTAGAACGCATTGGCGAATTTTATAAACAACTGCACCCCAATTTGTTAGTGATAGATTCGATTCAAACTATTTTTACAGATAATATAGAATCTGCCCCCGGCTCGGTGTCGCAGGTGCGCGAAAGTGCTTCGCGTTTGATTAAATTGGCTAAGGAAAACCATGTGCCTATTTTTTTAGTGGGACATATTACCAAAGAAGGCTCAATTGCAGGACCTAAAGTACTAGAACACATTGTAGATACAGTTCTTACCTTTGAAGGCGATAGGCATAACAACTACCGAATTGTGCGCACCTCGAAGAATCGTTTTGGTAGTACCATGGAAATTGGGATTTATGAAATGTTGGCTTCGGGCTTGCGCGAGGTGAACAATCCTTCCGAAATTTTCCTTTCTTCTTACCAAGAAAATTTTAGTGGCGTGGCAATCTCGGCAACCTTAGAGGGGATGCGTCCGTTATTGATAGAAACGCAGGCATTGGTAACTCCACTCACCTACGGAAACCCACAACGTTCTACAACAGGCTTCGATTTGAGGCGATTAAATATGTTGTTGGCGGTAATGGAAAAACGCTGCGATTTTAAATTGGGGGCGAAAGATGTCTTTATAAACCTTGCAGGTGGTTTGAGAATTGAAGACCCTTCGCTGGATTTAGCCTTGGTTTGTTCGATTGTTTCTTCCCTCCACGACATTCCTATCCCTACTTACAAAGTGTTCGCGGCAGAAGTGGGGCTTTCAGGCGAAATTAGACCCATTAGCCGTATTGAGCCGAGAATTGCAGAAGCGGAAAAGCTAGGCTTTCAAGAAATTTATGTTTCTTCGCATCAAATTACAGGGCTTGCAGATAAATTTGACAAAATTCGAATTATCCCTGCAAACAAATTGCAAGATGTTTTTCAACAAATTTTTATTTGAAAGTATTCTATGTATAAATTTTTATATATATTTGCCAAAAGTTTTTATGCCTAGCAAGCAGAGAAAAACCTTGCTAGGCATAAAAGCACAAATTTTTCATTTAATTTCAATTTTTACTTTCTTAATTCATCAACAAAATGAAACAAATTTTATTCACAGTTTTTGCACTTTTCGCAACTTCTTTTGCTTTCGCTCAAACACAGGCTTGTACCCCTGATGCGACTATTCACCCTGATAGTGTAGGGCTTAATCCTGACGATTTACCTGACGGACAAGTAGGTGTTGCTTATGACCAAGTAATTAACATCATCATGCCACAAGATACCGTAACTCCTATTGGTACTTTGAAATTTTGTTATTTCAAAATCGTAAGTGTAACTACTTCTACTGGCACTGCATTAAGCACAGGTTTGGGCTTAAATCACGCTTGCGGTGGCGCAATTTTGGATATGACGATTCCTTGTCAATGGAACATTAATCATACCCCTGGTTTTACAAACAGAGGTTGTGTGAGAATTTCAGGCGTACCTACTGCTATTTATGATGACAGTATTGTTGTAAATGTACAAGCAGGTATTGGTGCTGTGTTTGGAGGTGTATGTACAGTGGCTCAAACGCAAGATGTTCCATGGAAAATGCCATTAAAAATTATTCCAGCAAATAGCATTGTAGGCGCAACTGCAAAACAATTGTATATGCAATTATATCCAAACCCATCTTTGGGTTCTGCGATGCTTTCTTTCCATTTACCTGAAAATGCAAACGTAAAAGTTGAACTTTTTGACATGACTGGCAAAAGAGTAAGCACTCCTTACAATGGTGATACTGAAAAAGGAATACAATTACTTCCTATCAGCACAATGGAATTGGCTTCTGGTTTGTATAGCGTAAAAGTTACTTTAGACAATGGCTCAAGCATCATCAGCCAAACATTAGCTGTTCAACCATAATAGGTTAGCTGTTTTTAAGAATATAGGAATCGGTGGGTATTTAATGCCTACCGATTTTTTTGGGAATTATTCCCGTTTATAGACAAGATATTTCAAGATGGCTCATTTTTTAGGAAAAGCCCTAATTTATTCCTTTAAAAACAATTGCTAAGAATAAGGAAAAACATTCGATAAAATGTATAAAAAACTTCTTTAATAATAAGTATTACATTATGTTATAAAGTTTTTCACACTTGCAATCCTCTCCAAAATATTGGTATTGACTTTAAAGAATACAGCCCTATTTTTTCTATTAATTTCCGAGATATTTACTAATTTTGCCACTACCAATTAGTCCAACGATAAATTTCCTTCAAATTTCTTCGCTCTTTCATTTCATCACCTTCGTTCTTTTCTTTCTAATCTGTTATTTTTCACAAACCTTCTTATGTCCAACAGTCGAACATTTCGTCCTACTTTTGTATTTGTATTAGCACTTGCTTATCATTTACTACCTGCGCAAACCGTTTATCTCGGCGCGTGGAATCCTGTAGTTTACCCCAACCCACAAACAGGTTCTTGTGGTTGGGAAGTACAAGATTTGGCTACCACAGGAACAGCGCTAAGCCCTTTCGCTTCATGGACAAAGGCTTGGAGTGTGATAACAACCAATAATGTGGCAAATCAAACGGTACAATTTCTTTCAGATGCTTATGTCCAAGGCTATAATTACGATGGGCCTGCCAATCCAAACATTGACAATTGTTTGGGCGCAAGCCTTGATGCGGGTGCGACAGTTACAAGTGTCTTGAATGGTTTAACTGTTCAAGGAAGCACAAGTGGTTGCGGCACTTTGGTAGATGCAAGCGGGCAAGGCGGCAACACTTTGCGTTTTTTGAATATCACAGGAGCCGATAACATTACCGTAAAAGATATACATTTCAAAGGCTTTTCTCAGGTAATTACCATTAATAATTCCCAAAATATCCTCTTTGAAAATTGTAGTTTTGAAGGAGTAAATCATGGAATTACCGCCTTAGATGGCATTCTTATTAATTCTACTACGCGAAATACAAGCGTAACCTTCACCAATTGCAAATTTCTTGACAATAAATATAACACAACTACTGATGCAGTAAAAATACAATCTTCTTCGGCTACCAGCACCGTTTTTACAGAAGTAACTTTTACAGATTGCGACTTCATTTGTAATTCTAAAGACAATTCAGGCGGGGCAGTCATGATAACAGGTAGGACAGGCAGTGCCAATACACGCACAAAAGTAACGTTTACCAGAGGGAATTTTGGTGGAAACATATCAACAAGCCATTATGGTTCAGCCGTTTATGTGGGAAATAACTGTGACGTATCTTTTACAGGAACTAAATTTTTAGCAAATACCGTAAATCCAGGTGGAACCTATAGTTTAAGCGATGGTGGTGGGGCGATTTATGTTTTTTCAGATAATACAACACTCACTTCTGCTAACAGAACACTTGTAACTATCAGAGATTGTATCTTTTGGGGCAATAAGTTTTTAGGAGGTTCAACTCCTTATGGGGGAGCATTGGTTGTAAATGGAAGCAGCAGTCAAACGAATGGGGCAGCAGGAAATGCTCCTAGGGTAATTGTTAGAAATTGTATTTTTGAAAAGAATCGTGCAAAATCAGGAAGAGGTGGCGCAATTTGGGGAAGATATGCCGATTTAAGTATAGATAGATGTTATTTTTACAGAGATTCGGCAGAAAGTAGAGGTGGCGCAATTTGGACACAAAGCGGCGGAAGATATGAGGTAGATAGTTGCACCTTCGCTAATAATGTTTCTGCTTCGGGGGCTGATATTCGCAATGATGGCGGAACTTGGACACTTACCAATTCTTCGGGTACAAGTTATGTAAGTGTAAGCAATACAGGGAGCACAACAGGTTGGAATGGCTCTTATATAGACGCTTCCGTATTTATGCCTAATTATACTTGTGGAAATTATTGTATTGCGCAAATTCCCGGAACTTGTCTCGCTAATTCTATCTCTAATTTTTATTGTACTCCGCCTACTGCAACGGGCTCTATTAGCGGCGCGGCTTTCTTTGACACCAATAACGATGGAATTAATAATGATGGTACGCCCTTTGTCAATGCGCCGATTCTTTTATATGACCAAAATAATAACATTATTGGGCGAACATTTGCAGATGCAAGCGGAAATTATTCCTTTACAGGTTTACCAAGTGGAACTTATCATGTAGTATTTGTACCCAATCATACGATAGCTGATTCTTTGCCAACACAGCAAAATGCAGCGGGGTCTAGTCCATCGAATGACAGCGACATAGGTGCTTTGTATTCTACAGGAGATTTGGTAATTAACACCTCTTTATCTAATACAAATTCAACAGATAGCAATGCCCCTGCTTTGAATATTACCAATGTAACAGGTGGTTTTTCAAGTATTCCAGCAGTCTTTCCGCTTACTTTATTGGGTTTTAACGGAAATATGGCGGACTGTTCTACGCAAAGATTAACCTGGCTAACGGCACAAGAGGAGATGGTTTCGCATTTTGAGGTGTTAAAAAGTACCGATGCCGAAAATTTTCAAAAAGTAGGACGAGTTGAAGCAAAAGGAAATCATTTGGCAAATCAAACGAATACCTATGTGTTTGAAGTGGAGCAAGCAGAAGCGCACGCTTTTTACCAATTGCTTTCTGTTGATATAGACCAGTCTTCTATGGCTTCAGATGTGATTGAAACGTATAATGACTGCGTAATAGAAGCCTTCTCTATTTTACAAAATCCTGTAAATGAAACCGTTGATTTCAAATTTTATCTTCCCTTTTCAAGAGAAATCACGATAGCCGTATTTGATTGTAGAGGGGTAAAAGTAGCAGAAGAAAAAAGATATGTAACGCTAGGTTCACAAGAATTAAACCTTGAAGTCAATCATTTGCCTACGGGAGTATATGCCTTGCAAGTGTATAGCGGAAATTATTTTAAATCTGCTAAATTTATCAAAAAATAAAGGGCTACTCACTCATTGAGATATTTTTTTTAACCTTTCCAATATTTTTCTAAAAAATATTGGAAAGGTTTTTTGTGTACAACTATATTGATACATTGTATTTGTAATAAGAATATAGATTGCCTAAATGCACTAGAAAAAATAAAAAAATGAAACCTTTTTCTTCACCTGCTCGTATGATAACACAAAATTACTCACATTAGCCCACAAAAGAACTAAAAAATCCAATATTAACTCTTCTTATTATACAAATACAATTAGTATAAATAGATTAATTGTATTTGTATGATTTGTATTATTTGTAAAAAAATAACGATAACACCTTGTTTTAGCTTCTTATTTTACCCTTATATAAGTCTTGTTATTTGTAATATAAAACCCCATTAAGCAAAATAATGGAAATTTTTTTAAAAATATTTGTTTTTCTCAAAAAAGCCCACTACATTTGTTGCACGATG
>JBJXHA010000624.1:0-22418 GCA_046160275.1 Bacteroidia bacterium
AAATGTAATGCTAACTAAAACCTGTAGCGGCTGCTTTAGCTGCCGCAAAAGCGCAAAAACGAAGTTTTTGCAAGTTATCGGGCAGCTAAAGCAGCCCGTACAGCATTACATTTATGCCACTACCATAGATACTACACATAGTCAAATCCTTAAAACAAACATGATGATAAGAAAATTAAAGGAAACGGAAACCTCATGGACAATGAAAAAAGCAATAAACTAAGGGCTGACAATAATACCTCTGCGTAATATCCTACGGGACACATTAGACAAATATAAAGTTCACTCAAATTCATCAAAAAATGGCAATACCACAGAACAAAGATGAACTCCTAAACGCAATCGTTGACAATTACAAAAAGTTGGCAACGGAACTTGCAACGATTCCCCTTGAGCTTACAGAAGCCAAGGAACTGGAAGGACATTCCAAAAATACCTTCATGAGCATCAATAACTTGGTGGCTTATTTGGTGGGTTGGGGGAAATTGGTTTTGAAGTGGAACGATAAAAAAAGTAAAGGGCTTGAGGTTGATTTCCCCGAAACAGGTTTTAAATGGAATGAACTGGGACAACTTGCCCAGAAATTTTATCAGGATTACGAAACCGATGATTTTAAAGCACTTAACGCAAAACTTAACGAAACAACCAACGAAATACTGCAATTAATCGAGCATAAAACAAACCATGACCTTTATGAAACAGTTTGGTATGATAAATGGACCTTGGGAAAAATGATTCAACTCAATACGTCTTCGCCCTTTAAAAACGCAAAAGACAGAATAAGAAAATGGAAGAAAACAAAACAACTCAAATGATTGGAATCAGCGACAGGTTTTGAAGGTAAAATAAAATGGCTATAATTCTTATCACTGGCGCAAGAGCTCCCATTGCTTTAGAACTTTCTCGAAGTTTTCACAAAGCAGGTCATATCGTTATTATGGCGGATTCCATGCATTTGACTATTGCAAGATGGTCAAATACTGTAAAAAAATATTACCTCCTTCCTTCGCCAAGGTACGAACTCCCCCAATATATAGAAAGGCTAAACGAAATTATTGAGAAAGAGCAGGTGGAACATCTTATTCCAACTTGTGAAGAAGCCTATTATATGTCAATGGGAAAAGAGCAACTCAAGGCAAAGGTTTGGACTTCTGCCATGGATTTGATAAATCGTTTGCATAATAAATACCTCTTTTCGCAATTTACCAAAGAAGATTTGCCGATTCCCAAGACTTGTACGCTTACTGATTTTTCAGATTGGGAAAACGCTGAAAATTACGTATTTAAACCCATTTATTCTCGATTTGCTACCTCTGTGATTATAGGAAAAAAGCTATCAGCCACTTATTTTTCTCCTCAAGAAAAAACGCATTGGATTGCACAAAAGCGCATCAAAGGCAAAGAAATATGCGTTTATTCGATATGGGACAACGGGAAATTAAAGGCTTATGCGGCTTATCATCCCCTTT
Source organism: Bacteroidia bacterium (assembly GCA_046160275.1). Taxonomy (GTDB): domain Bacteria; phylum Bacteroidota; class Bacteroidia; order J057; family J057; genus JBJXHA01. The sequence goes on from JBJXHA010000624.1 coordinate 1,470, forward strand.
ATCGAGCGGGCAAAGGGTCAGGTATTTTCTTTGAACCCGTTTTTCATTCCCCAACCTACAAGTTAGTCCAAGATTTTGGGGCAAAAATGGATTATACGGGTCAATTGTGCTTTGATGTAATCATTGATGAAACAAATACCCCCTACTTCATTGAGTGTAATCCCAGAGGAACAAGTGGTGCGCACCTGATTCACAGCCATTTAGCGCAAGCTTTTTTAGGCGAAAAAGAAATTCTATTCCACGAAAAACAAACGTTTTCCATCAAATACGCTTTGTTTATTTTGCACTTTTTCTCTTTTTTTCGAGAAGAAATTCGCCATTCCCAAGATGTAATTTTTCAATGGAAGGATAAAAAGCCCTTTTTTTTTCAAATTTTGAGCTTATTTGAAATTACTTTTGTTAAATTTCGCAAAAATGTTTCTTGGTTAGAAGCCACAACTGGCGATATCGAATGGAACGGAGAACATCAGTAATGGAAAATTAATAATGGAAAATGGATAATGGAAAATGGATAATGGAAAATGGATAATGATTTTAATTTACTCATTATCAATATTTTGAGTGAAAAATATTAACATAAACTAATTCTTACCGAGTACTTATCTTCTTCCAGAGAAACATTACGATTTGCAAATATGTGTACATATTTGTGAAAAAACGATATGAGCCAAAAATGCAAAACCGTATGGAAATAAAATGGATAAATTGGCAAGAACTCCCTGAAGGGATTCTCAAATCCTATTCAGCAACTTTTGCTCAAAATCGAGTAGAAGATTTGATTCGAAATGTGCAAACGAACTACAAAATTCTGCAAGCAGGAGCGGGAATTTACTTTCCTGTGAGCATCAATGACACAGAATGGGAAAGTTCTTATGTTTGTTCGCCTTATACTGCCTATATTTTGTATGCACAAGAAGAATTGAAGCGAAAAGTGCCCAATCAATGGGCTGTATTTCCTTTATTAGCCTTAATTAAAATGATTTCGCATTTACTCCGTTGGGTAGATATCAACAAAAATGTGCACGTCAATAATTTTCTACTCTCCACCAATCCTTATCCAACTTGGCAGGGCGAATACCTTGAAAAAATCACTTCTTTTATCCAAAAAGAATACCCTAAGCATACCATTGTTTTTCGCTCTTTGAATGATGCGCAACATCAACCCTTGTTGAATGTTTTTCAATTAAATGATTATGAGCTAATTGCGAGCCGCCAAGTATATATGTATCCGCAAAACAGAGAAAGCTGGTGGAAACACAATAATAACAAACAAGATATTCGACTCATGAAAAATCGAAAACTGAGCTATGTCAGTCATGAGGAAATGGGCGATTATTTAGCAGAGGCTGTAGTATTGTATCAAAAATTGTATTTGGATAAATATTCTATTCATAATCCGCAATTTACCCTTACTTATTTTGAGGAAATGCACAAAAGCAAAAGCATGGTTTTTCAAGGCTACAAAGATGAAAACAATCGCTTAAAAACTTTTTCAGGTTTGTTTATCCTAGAAAATACAATTACCTCACCCTTAGTAGGTTATGACACAGATGCGCCACAAAAAGAAGCCCTTTATATCCATGCCATTCAATCTATTTATGATTACAAATTCAAAACAGGCAAAATCTTAAACCTGAGTTCTGGCGCATCTTTGTTCAAACGATTGAGGGGTGGCGAGGCGGCTATCGAGTATTCCGCTATTTATATCGCGCATTTAGCCTTTCATCGCAGGTTTGTTATCCGAATCTTGCAATTTCTTTCTAATAAAATAGGCATACCTTTAATGAAAAAATATGAACTCTAACCTGCATTATCAAGCGGTTGCAAGCGTAAATGAATGGGTAGAAGGAAAAATGCTAAGCGTTTGGTTTAAGCAAAAAACGGTTGTTTTGCTAAGAAATCAAGGCAAAATCGCTGCCTACGAAAATTACTGTCCACATCGAGGAGTGCCTTTGTCGGAAGGTTTTCTGGTAAATGGTGAAATTCATTGTCGCTATCATGGCTGGCGTTTTGACTGCGAAACGGGTAATAATACCTTTGTTCCCGTAAAAAATGCTGCGGTGAATTGTCATTTAAAAAAGTATTTTGCCCTCGAAAAATATGGTTTAATTTGGCTGAGTACCGAAGAAAATGCGATATTGCCAAGCTTATTTGACGAAAAACCTATGTTATTCACGCAGGGTACTATCAATGCAAAATTAGCCAATGCCCTAGAAAATTTTTTAGAAGGAAGCCACACGCATTATATTCATGAGGGTTGGATTCGCTCGCAAAAAGCGAAAAGACAGCCAATTAATGCAACACTTGTTCCTAATGCGCAAGGTTTCAAAGTGTATTATGAGATAGAAAAAGCAAAAGGATTTATCACCCAAATCTTGCCTAAAAAATATCAAAATCTTAGCCCTGTGGCAACTTATATTTACCCCAACACAACCATCTTAGAATATTTTAACTTTGAAAATGTGCTAATTGCCCGCTTTGAAAACATTATGAGCGAAAGAGAAAGAGAAACCCAATACATTGCGCGTATATTTTTGAATGTTGGATTTTTTTCGCCTATTTTGGCGCAGTTTGCAAAGGCTGTTTTCTTCAAAGTAATTTCGCAAGACAAAGAAATTCTCGAAACACAGGCGAATAATTTGGCGATTTTTCCTGAAAATAATTTTTTTTCAGACGAAACAGACCTTGTTGGAAAACAAATATTTGCTTGGTTGTATCATCAAGAGAAAATTTTGGTGGAAAGTGTCAATTTTATCGTTTATTGGTAAATGGAAAATAAACAAAAAATAGTGATTACAGGCGCGGCAGGTTTTTTAGGAGGGAGAGTTGCTAAATATATGGCAAGCCATTATTCAAACTATCAAATCGTGGCGACCTCCAGAAGAAGTTCAAGAGCCGCAGAACTGGAAAATACAGGTTGCTCCTTTCTTGCAGGCGATTTGACAAATCCGCATTTTTGTGAACAACTCACACAAAATGCGGAAATTGTGGTGCATTGTGCCGCCTTATCCGCCCCTTATGGAGATTATGAAACTTTTTATCAGTCGAATTATGTAGCTACGGAAAGTTTATTAAGTGCTTGTCTTAAAAATGGCGTAAAGAAATTTATATTTATCTCTACCCCAAGTATTTACATGAATTTTTCTAGCAGATTGAAAGTAAAAGAAAGCGATCCCCTACCCTCAACCTTCGTCAATCATTATGCTTCAACGAAGTTAATGGCGGAAAAATATGTGCTAAATGCCAATGGAAAAGGCATACAAACCATTGCTTTGAGACCTCGCGCCATTATTGGGGCAGAAGATGTAGTGATATTTCCAAGAGTATTGGCGGCTTATCATGAAGGAAAATTGAAAATTATAGGCAAAGGCGATAATTATTGTGATTTTACCTGTGCAAGAAACGTAATTGAAGCGATTATATGCTCCATAAATGCCCAACCTCAAGCCTACGGTGAAGCCTATAATATCACAGATGGGCAATCGCTGTTATTTTGGGAAGCACTTAAATATGCACTTACTTCGCTTAATCTTAGTCCACCTACCAAAAAAATTCCTAAAGCAGTAGCGATGTTTGCTGCAAATTTGGCAGAATTAAGTGCAAAAATCTTTAAGCATAAAAAAGAGCCGACCCTCACAAGGTACGGCATCTGTATCCTTTCTGATAGCATGACACTTGATATTTCAAAAGCAAAAAAAAATCTTGGTTATCAACCTGTTATGAATACTTTTGACGGAATTAACGAATATATTCAATGGTACAAAACGAACAAATAAGCCTCCATTTTTTTGCATCAGGCTATTGCGAAGCAGATGCAAACGTAGTAAATCCCATTTCTGGCAAGGGGAAAGCCCAATTTTATGCGGTTTGGGCATTGTTATTTATTCCCAAAATAGGCTATGTCTTATTTGATACAGGCTATAATGAGGCATTTCAACAAGCTACTGAGCCTTTCCCCGATAGATTCTATCGCTGGGTTACGCCCATTTTTGTCAAAGAAAAGGAAACCGCAAAAGCTATATTAGCGCAAAAAGGCATTTCTACGGAGGAAATAAAATACATCATTATCTCGCATTTTCATGCAGATCATATTTCCGCATTGAATGATTTCCCTGATGCAAAATTTTTGTGTTCGCAAGAAAGTCTGGCACAAGTACTTGCTGTTCGTGGATTTAAAGCAGTTAGCAGTGGCATTTTACAAGGATTAATTCCTGCCGATTTTGAAAAAAGAGTGAATAGCATTGAGCAAATGGCAGATAAAACGACTACCACCAAAGAAGGAATTAAAGAATATTATTTATTTCAGAATGAACAGTTTAGGTTAATTTATCTTCCTGGACACGCCAGAGGAATGTTGGGTTTTATCTATGAAACGGGAGATAAAAAAATATTATATGGCACAGATGCCGCTTGGAGTTATGAAACTTATAGCAAAGGCATCTTGCCTCGAAAAATCGTAAAACTGTTCTTTGATTCTTGGACAGATTTTGTGGAAACGCAGGAAAAAATAAGAACTTTTGAAAAAAACAACCCTGATTTTCAGGTCTTGTTTACCCATTGCCCAAAAACCTTACAATTCCTTTCTCATGAAGCTTAAATTGAAAATTATCTTTTATGTGTTGAAGTTTTTTTTCACACGCAAACTGCGTAGTAGGCAGGAAATTGAGACTTTTCAAGCAAATAAATTAGCCACCTTTGCCCATAAAGTACTTTCAAAATCAAGCTTTTATGCTGCTTTTTTTGAAGGCAAAAAATTCCTTTGGGATGCCCTCCCCCTCATGAATAAAGCGACTTTTATGGCGCATTTTGATGAGATTAATACACAAGGGATAAAAAAAGAAGCGGCTTTGGAGGTGGCACTTGCAGCCGAAAATTCTCGTGATTTCAATAGCGAAATCAACGGCATTACGATTGGCTTATCCACAGGGACAAGCGGAAAAAGGGGCATTTTTTTGGTTTCGGAAGAGGAACGTGCGATGTGGGTCGCTTTAGTGATGACAAGGGTCATCAAACCTAAATTTTTCCAAAAACAGAAGGTCGCTTTTTTTTTTACGGGCAAATAGCAATCTGTATGCTTCCGTTGAATCTTCTTTGTTTAAGTTTTCCTATTTCGATATTTTCAAACCCTTAGAAACCTTACTTGGTGAATTAAATAGCTATCAACCTGCTATTTTAGCCGCTCAACCCTCTGTGTTAGTAGATATTTGTTTGGCACAAAAAAACAGCAAAATTACCATAAAACCCATTCAAATTATTTCTTTTGCGGAGGTGTTGCATGAAAATGACAAAGCCTTGGTTGAGCAGACATTTCAACTTAAAATTACCGAAGTGTATCAATGCACAGAAGGTTTTTTAGGAGCAAGCTGCGAATTTGGGACAATGCACTTACATGAAGATTTTATTCAATTTGAAAAAGAATGGATTGATGAAGAACGTTTTTACCCCATTGTTACCGATTTTTCGAGGCATAGTCAGCCCATTGTAAAGTACAGAATGGATGATATTTTGCAAATAAAAACGACTCCTTGTGCCTGTGGTTCTGCCCATCTAGCCATCGAAAAAATCATAGGGAGAGATGATGACGTGTTGATTTTCAAGGGAATAAAAGTTTATCCTGATTTGATTGCGCGTAAAATTGCGCAAAACACAGATGCTTTTCAAAAATATGAGATAGTACAAACTTCTGACACAAGCTTAGCGATTGGAATTGAATCTCAAGAAGCGCGTTTTGAGGAGATTAAAGCCTGTTTTATCCAAACCTTAGATGAACTCTTTGCCAAACATCACGTACAAGGCGTTAGTTATGTATTTAGTAATAAAATAACCCATGTTTCGGGCAATAAAACTCGAAAAATCAAACGTTTAACCCCATGAAAATTAATATCTTATCCCTTAGCAAATATTTACCCAAAAACAGGATAGCTTCCGAAAGCATGGACAGCATAGCAAAGGGAGCAATAGGGCGAATTGAAAAAAATACAGGCGTGAAACTTCGGTATCATGTGTCTGGAGAGGAAAGTGTATGTCAAATGGGAGCGGAGGCGCTCTCTGCTGCTTTGGAAAAGGCACAAATTTCTATTGCTTCTTTAGATTTATTGATTTTCTCAGGTACTTCTTTTGACTATCCTGTACCTCATAATGCGGTGATTATCAAGTCTAAACTCGCAGATGACAGCATAAATTTTCCTTGTTTTGATGTGGACAGCACTTGTTTGAGTTTTCTCAACGCCTTGGACATTGCTCACCTCTATCTGCAAGCAGGCAGGTATAAGCGAATTGCCATTGTTTGTTCTGAAATTGCCTCCAAAGCATTGACTCCCAAAGACGAAAAAGTGTTTGGCTTGTTTGGCGATGCGGCAGTTGCCATCATTTTGGAAGCCTCAGAAAGCAAAGGCTACACTCCTATTTATACCCATTTTCAAAATTTTCCTTCAGGCGCATTATATGCCTACGTCCCTATTGGGGGAGCGATTAACCGAGGATTTGAGGCAAGCCCTGAGGATATAGGCTATCATTTTAAGATGGAAGGGAAAAAGCTAATTAGGCTTACCACCCAATGTATCGCGGGTTTTATTCATGAAATAGAACAAAAAACAGGTATCAAAATTACAGATTTCGATAAAATTATTACCCATCAAACCAGCAAATACGGAAACGAATTCTTTCTCAAACACTTCAAAATTAACCCCGAAAAAGTAGTAGAAACCCTGCCTTTTTATGGGAATTGCATTTCCGCCTCCATTCCCTTGGGCTTAGAATACCTCTATCACCAAGATTTTGACTTTACAGGCAAAAAGATTCTACTGCTAGGAAGTGGCGCGGGACTTACCATTGGTGGGGCGGTATTAGTGTTTTGAGGATATTTTGTAGTGGCGATTGAAGGGATTTAGGATTTGTTTTTGCTTAGATTTTATTTGGGGAGTTGATATTTTTCATTATAAAATATTTGTTGGTCTTAGTAGCTTTTATTAACTTGGTGGCATAAAAAAGAAAGCGTTCAGAATGTGTATAATTGAAATATTGCTGCAATATTGCTAAATCGGGAGGAAATACGCATTGCGGCAGCACAATAGTTAGCAATAATATTATTAAAATCTATAAGTCATTCAATTTTTCTATATCATGAGTAAATCAATTATTACCACATTTTTCTTTTTTCTGGCATTTAGTTGCTTACAAGCCCAAAATCCAACTTGGACTGGCGGTATTGCTAAAATTCTTTATGCAAACTGCACTTCGTGTCATCATACAGGAGGAATTGCACCGTTTTCATTGCTCACTTATCAAGATGCGTCTTTGAATGCTTTTGGAATTGCCAATGCGGTAACAAGCACTATGCCGCCTTGGAATGCCGACCCCAATTACAAGCGTTATGCACACGAGCGGGTGTTGTCAACGGTTGATATCAATAAGATTCAGCAATGGGTGTCAAATGGTGCGCCTTCGGGAGATTTGCGTTTCGCACCTCCTGCCCCAACTTACAGCAATGGTTCTCAATTAGGTACGGTGAATTTATCTCTACAAATTCCTACTTATACAATCACCAGCAACAATGATGTTTATCGTAATTTTGTACTTCCTTCAGGTTTAAGTCAAGTAAATTTTGCTACAGCAATAGAGGTTTTACCTGGAAATCCTTCTATTGTACATCATGTTTTAGTATTTCAAGATTCTACCAACAATACTATTAGCACGAACAGCGTAGGAGGTACAGGTTCTGCCGCATCTAAACTCATTTATGAATATGTACCAGGAGCGCAACCTTATTACACACCTGTGGGGACGGGCTTACGTTTACCAGCAAATACACGTATTATATTACAAATTCACTATGCACCTGGTAATTCTGGGCAGGCTGATAACACAATCATTAATTTTAAATTGACAACGACTAATGTAAGAGGAATAAATGTAAATGCACTCTTAAATCATGGCACTTCCCTTACGAATGGACCTTTGAGTATTCCTGCAAACCAAACCAGAACATTTAATGAAAGTGCGGCTTTTCCTGGGAATTGGACATTTTTAACGGCTTCACCACATATGCACTTGATTGGTCGTACTTTTAAAACGTATGCCGTAAAATTAACTGCTCCTTATGATACGATTCGTTTTGTAAATATCCCTAATTGGAATTTTCATTGGCAGGATAACTTTGTATTCCAAAACACCTTAAAAATACCATCAGGATACGGACTTAAAGCAACAGCCTTTTATGATAATACCACCAATAATCCCTACAACCCTAGCTCCCCACCGCAAAACGTAACAGCAGGAGAATCTACTTTAGAGGAAATGATGATGGTGTTTTTCTCTTATTTGCCCTATCAAAATGGAGATGAAAATATAATCATTGACAAGAGAATTATTCCTAAAGGTGCAACAACTTTCTGTGATGGTATTACCGTTACGTTAAAAACCATAGAAGGTACAGGCTACACTTATCAATGGTATAAAAATGGTGTAACCATTAGTGGAGCAACTTCTGCCTCTTACGAAGCGGGACAAACGGGAAATTATACAGTTTCTATTACCTTAGGTCCCAACAATGCCGTATCTGACCCTGTTCAAGTAACTGTTAATAGCAATCCTGTTGCGGTTATTACGCCTAGTGGCAGCACAAACATACCGCAAGGAGGTAGCGTAGTTTTGAATGGAAGTACGGGCACGGGTTATACTTATCAATGGTACTTGAACGGCTCACCTATCAATGGTGCAACCAGTTCTTCTTATACGGCAACCGCCGCAGGAAATTATGAATTGGAAGTTTATAATGGTTGTTACGCGGTTTCATCTGTAGTTACAGTTTCTATTACAGGCGCAACTTATTCTGTGGGTACTTCTGCAAATCCTGTTGTGGGTGGAACGACTTCGGGCAGTGGCTCTTATGTAAGTGGCACAAATGCTAGTGTTTCGGCTACTGCAAATACGGGTTATACATTTACAAATTGGACAAATAACGGAAATGTGGTAAGTTTAAACCCTGCTTATACATTTGCAGTAACGGGAAATGTAAATTTAGTGGCGAATTTCACACAAAATACCGTTTCTTATAATGTTGGGACTTCTGCAAATCCTGTTGTGGGTGGAACGACTTCGGGCAGTGGCTCTTATGTAGGTGGCACAAACGCTAGCGTTTCGGCTACTGCGAATACGGGTTATTCTTTTGTGAATTGGACTGATAACGGAAATGTGGTAAGTTCAAACCCTACTTATACATTTGCAGTAACGGGAAATGTAAATTTAGTGGCGAATTTTAGTGCAACAATCGGCATCCACCCCAAGTCAGAAAATACACTGAAAATATATCCTAATCCAAGTACGGGGAGAATAATCGTGGAAGCAAATAAGGAAGGAGATTTGCATATATTCAATTTATTAGGGCAGGAAATTCAAACAGCTCATTTAATTGAAAAACAAAATGAAATCCTGATTCAAGAAATGGGTACTTATTTGCTGTTGTTGCTTGATAAAGATGGAAACAAAACTTCTGGAATTGTAACGATAAACAAATAACTATAGGGAGATATTTCTAATAGAATTCGTATAGTAAAAAATACTGCATGGCTGTTGAATGTGGCGAAGCAAACGCACAGCCCTACTCAGAGCCATGCGTAGCGGTTATACAACATTTTAAAAAGACGACACATTGACAAGAATAGCGATCATATTAATTAAGGCTCTATTCGTGTTCCAAGTTGCTGCTTTGTAATAAATTGATTATCAATGTATTACAAATTAATGTGAATTTAATTTAAAGTATTGATTATCAGCCACTTATGTTGTTTTTGTGGTGATTAGCAACTTGGAACACGAATAGAGCCTAAAAGTATTTACGCTCTTATCACTTTGAGCTTAAACAATCAGTTAACTCTCTGCAATAAAAGCAAAGAAGCGTATCGTTGACAATAATTTTATGAAGACAATAATAACCATCTTATTCACCTTACTTTTGGCAACAGTTTACGGGCAAACTGGCGACTACAAAGTTTTTTTGGATAGTGCTAAGACTTTATTCAAAGGTGAGAAAAATCTTAATCAAGAACAACTTGATAAATTTGGTTACGACCAAATTGTTTCTTTGCTCGAAAAGGCAATTGAGTTAAATCCCCAAAGTTCTGAAGCAAGATATTTTTTAGGTTATACCTACAGTAGAATCAATGCTAGGGACGGACGGGGAATAATTGCTATGAATTTGGACTTGGTGTATAAGAGTAGCGAGCAGTTTAAAAAAGTGATTGAACTGACACCTAAATATACAGATGAAATGATAGTCCTTGACCCTTACTCAAAACTGACAGCAGAATGGGGTTCCTTAGCTATGAGTTATTATTACAATAATAAAACTGATTCTGCAATATGGGCGTTTAGAGAAGGTAAAAAGCGGGGTGGCTTTGGTAATTTTATTCTGGAAGTAAACAAAAATGCGCTTGATGCTTGCAGTAAAAACGCGATTCTTATTTCTTCGGGCGACAACATGAGTATTCCACTTTGGTATTTACAAATCGTAGAAAATTACCGAACAGATGTTAGTGTTGTTGACATTAGTTTATTAAATACAGAATGGTATCCCACTTTTTTATCCAATACAAACACTGTTTCATTCGACCTTCCAATCGAAATTCTTGAAACCATAGGATATACCAAATGGTCTGACAAAAAAATTACAATAAAAAACTTCTCTTGGACTGTAAAGCCAACGTATTATGACAAATATTTACTGCGTGGAGACATGATTTTTTTAAGTCTTTTAAAGGAGAATAAATTTCAAAGGGAGCTGTATTTTACTATTGGGTTTATGGAAGAAAGCAGGCTTAGTCTGAAGGACTATTTAAGCCTTCGTGTATTTGTCGATAAATTAAGTATTCCAACCAAATCAGACCTAACTTACTCCGAATATAAGGAAACGATTTCAAAAGCCTTAAAGTTAGCAGAGAAACTAAATCTAAATAGTCAAGGTGAGATGAGACTATTGGACAATTTTCGCTATGATATTTTTAGTAAGGTAAACGGTTATCTGACAAATGGTGACAAGAAAAAAGCGAAGGAATTAATGGAATTATTGGACAAGTTGGTGGATGAAAAAAAATACCCCTATCAAGACGAAAGCGGCAAAAGATATTCAAATTACCTTAGACAGAAAATGTAGAAAAATAAAAATAAGTGAAGACCAGCAGGCACTATAAAAACGGGGCGGAATCGAAAAGCCAAATGAGTAGAATAAATAAAGATGGAAAAAATCGGAGGTGGGTTAATTTTTTGGGGAATATGTTCAATTCTTCTGAACTATATAGGAATAGACCTTTTAATGAGTGGATACCTAGTAGAAATAATTATGATTATCTTAGGTATCGTGTTATTAGGCATTAGTTGGCAAAAAAAAGAGAGAAATGCTGTTTTAAAGAACAATGATTTCCAACAGGAAACCTGCCCAAGGTGCTTGGGTAAAGGACATGTGGATGATTTAGATATTAAGAGGCTCAAAAGAGAATTAGAATGGAATAGTGGCGGTTGTGCATATTGCCAAGGATTAGGTTCTGTTTCAATAGAAATGATTCGTAATGTAGCAGCAGATGAGGAATATCTTGTACTTAATTTAGATGAGCGCTCAAGGACAAGGTTTTTGAACAAAAACCCAGATGAATTGAGGAAAGCGGCACAACAAAAATTGATAACGGAGGAAATCATAAACAGAATCGTATATTTATCTAAAAATCAAGGGCTTTCATCTTCAGAGGTTACAAATATGTTAATCAAGGAATACCTCTTCGAAGAAGGTAACCCAAATGAATTAGAAAAGTGGGTGAAAAAAGTGATAGCGCTAAAAAGTAATTAACAAAATGTAACTCCATAAATGGAAAAAGTACACAACAAATTACTTGTTGTATATGTCTCATTTTCAAGCTAATCGTACGAAATCAACGCACAAAAAAAGCGAAGAACTCATCAATATTAGTCATTAAAATCAATTAAATAAATCATGAATAAAGTATTAATCTTACTTATTACAACGCTATTCGGAGTTAGTGTTTTTGGTCAATCAACCGAAAATTCGGCACTGCTAAAATTAGGGAAAGCCTATGAAGAGTATATGTTCAGAAGCACACCCGAAAAAAAATATCTGAAAAGCTTTGTCGAAGAGTATCCAAGTTCTCTTCAACAGGAGGCGAAATTTATCAAGCAAACGATTTCGTCAGACAACAAATTATTAGAAAAGGAATTTCTATCCATTCCCGACCAAGCTGTTTTGAAGAACCTTTTTATTGTCAGTGAAATACATGCGATATTAGTAGAGGAATCCAAGATTATCCCCAATGAATTGATTGACAGCTTAAAACAAATAGAAATTCCGCGATACGAGTTAGTTGATAACTATTATTATATGCTTTTCACAGGTGTTGGTAACAAGAATCAGCCCTACAATTTCAACAAAAATGATTTTAACCTTGCGGACTATGGGTTGAAAGATGAAGTGGAAAAAGGGATTTTCTTTTTAAAATGTATGGACTTGTGCGGAAGAAATATTTGGGGGTTCATGAATATTGTAAATCCACCAAATACTTCAAAAGCATTGTCCTACATCAAAAAATATCCAACATTTAATGGAAAGCCCTACTACCAATTTACCGATTTGTATTTTAAAGATTTTGAAATGATTATAATTAAGGAGAATGGAATCCAAAGTTATAAATCCTATTACCTTGATAAATATTATGAGACTTTGCTATCGCATTTGATTTGCTTAGATAAGGATTTATAGCCGTACACAAACTTTTTAGCCTAAATACTTGCATTTTTAAGAGGTATTCAAACGAATGAAAATCAAGAATTTACACTAAAAACTGTTACCGTTATGAAACTATGTGAGAAATTAGAAAAACCTTGCAGCCAAATTCCCAAAGAGAAAAATACAAGGTTTTGCTCAAAGTTATGCAGAATTAGAAAAGAAACAAGCCTATTTTATGTCCTGTATTTCTGCATTCAATTCCAAAGAATTTGCATAACATTTTTGTGTACGGCTATAAATGCTTGATACACTACCATACAAATTTAGTATAATGAAGATATATTTCCAAAAGAGTGCGTTAAAACAAAAAATAATCTATGTGTTTATTTATCACCCCAAAGTTTAAGTTTCTACTCCTCTGCCAATACCGCCACTTTTCTATAACGTTTTTTCGCGCCTGTGTCTTGGTTCATTACTTCGAATAAAATGACGTAAGCTCCTGCATATTGCAAATTTCCGTTGTCACCTAAGCCATTCCAAACAAAAAACCCTGGCTCTGTTCCGAGTAATTGGTTGTTTTGTAAGGTTCTAACTAATCTGCCGCTTGGGTCAAAAATATTTACGCGCGCATTTGCGCCATTAAATCCAAATTTATAATGAATCAACAATTTATCTTTGTCGCCATTGCCATCAGGCGTAAATACATTTTCATTTAGCCAAACCTCGCTATCCTCTGTATCAGGCGTATCTTGTTGGGAGTTAGCGTAACCAGGCGTACCATAATTTACCGTACTTGCCGCAGAGTACCAATTTTGGGCGTTTTCAGCCGAAACGGTGAGCGAAATGCGCTCCAATGCAACGCCATTTTTATCCGCCAAAGCTTTAAAATGATAATCATCTTTATAAAGAAATTTATCCATCAAAGTGCTATCGTTGTTCATTATCCAACAAAGCCCTTCAGTATCCTCAAAAGTAGGGAAAGCATCGAGTTCGAGTAGATTCGCAGTACTTGGTGGCGAATAAGTATCTAGTTGAAACTGTACATTCGTTGTCAAGCAAAGCAATTCTTTAGGCGCGAGGTAATCTTTTTCCCCAAACACCTTATAATAAGTAACCGCATTAGGATTGTCAGCTTCGCTTTTTCCAATACGTAAGCTACTCAAATCCAATGTTTTGGTAGAATTATTGTAAATTTCCACATAATCTGCACCACCTGTTTTTGGGTTAAACAAAATTTCATTTAACAAAACATCTGCGCTTGTTGCTTTTTGCACTTTTCCTTTTTTAGAATTGGCATAACCTGGCGTAGCATAATGCGCTTCAAAAGCTGCCGTTTGCCAGTTGCTTGCTTGCTGCGTGGCGGTGAGGCTATCAATTCTTTCCCAAGAAACGCCTTCTTTTAACAAGGGATAGCGAAAATTATCGTTTGTGTATTTAATTCTGTCCAACACTACATTATTTTCCGTAAAAATGATAATTTCGCCTTCAGTATCTTCGTAGCTTGGCAAGGCTTTTACTTGAAAAAATTGTGCCGTAGCATCGGGATTATAGGTACTTACTTGCGTGGCAATGTCAGTTGTAAGGCAAAGCAATTGATGTGGCAACCAAATCGCAGGCACATCAGAGGCAGCCACAACATTGTAAACAGAATCGGTATTAGGATAGACTTCGCCCAAATAAATTTTGCTTAAATCCAAAATTTTATCCGAAACATTATACAATTCCACAAAATCAGCTCCATCGGTATAAGGATTGGTCAAAAATTCATTCAAAATCACATCACCATTTTGCGCGTTTACAGGCAAACCAAAACTAATTTGAGCAGTCATGCTATTTCCTGCGCAATCTTTGAGGTTATTGACAGTCAAAGTATAAATGATTTGGTTGGAAATCAAGCCTGTATAAGACAAGGTAACGCTTTGATTGGCAAGGTCAGGCAAAGCAGATTGCAACGTTCCCAAAGAAGGAGAAATGCTATAATTTGCCGTATTTACCAAAGTAGTAACGTCCATCGCTTCGCTAAATTTTAATTTAACTGTCAGATTATCAACTACTTCTATTGTAGCAATGGTAGGCGAGTTGTTATCAATAAATGTTCCATTTATGCTGTTTTGAGCGGCAGGCGTTCCTCCATTTAGGTTTACCGAAGCCTCCCAGTTTCCTGCATTGTTACAATTAATGAAATTCAAATCTTTGCGCTCCAACGTCCAGCCGCCGTTTTTCTTATTATCGTCTTGATACCAAGTATCAGCATAAAAAACATAGTCAAAATTCGTTTCAAAAGCATCTTGTAAATACATACTATCTGTATCGGCATTGAGCGAAGGCAACGTTGCCACAGGAATCACTTTGCCATAAGCAGCGAAAGCACTTGCAGCCGCATCATCGCAAATAATCGCATATTGATTGGGCAAAAGCGTTTGATTTCCCCAATTTGAGCCACTTCCACTCGCGTCAATCATTCTCCAACCTGAAATATCTAACACTTTGTTTGTACG
Source organism: Bacteroidia bacterium (assembly GCA_046160275.1). Lineage (GTDB taxonomy): Bacteria > Bacteroidota > Bacteroidia > J057 > J057 > JBJXHA01. The sequence continues at coordinate 16,695 of JBJXHA010000624.1, forward strand.
ATTGTAAATTTCCACAAATTCATACAAAGGCAAACTTTGCGGTGGATTTTCGTCAATCATCATTTCCGTAATAATCACTTCAAAAGGCTGCGGCGCAATTCCTTTCACGACATTTGCAGTCAAAGTCGTAGTTAAAGCATTTCCGCTACAATCTGAAAGATTTTGGACACTCAAGATATAAAGTACGCCCTCCGTAAGAGGTGTAGCAAGTGCCAAAATAAAACATTGATTATCTGCACTTTGTGCTATGACATTAAGGGGTTGCCCAATGCCATTATTGAGTTGAAAATCGCTGATATTAACCGTTCCTGCATCTAAACTTCCATCAAAACAAACCAAAATCGAGTCCAAAGCGATGAGGGAAGTATTGGTAATCACAGGCGGAGTTTGGTCTGCCGTTGTATTATAAACGCTATTTTGCGTGGCAGGTGTTCCCCCTATCGAAGCATTCGATGCAATCCAGTTATTTGCACCCGAACAAGGCGTGTTTGGATTTATCAACTCCAAAGACCAGCCACCTAGTTTTTTATTCGCATCTTGATACCAAGCATCCGTATAAGCTACCGTATCAATCAAGGTATTTTGGGGAGAAAGGAGGGCTAATTGGTCACTTGCATTTGTGAGAGAAATCGCGGTACTTGTGGCAATCACTGCGCCAAAACTTGTAAACAAACTTGCATTAGCAGAAGAGGTTACCACCACATAACTGTTCGGATTCAAGGTGAAACTTGGCAATAAACGCAAGGTCGCGCCATCTCTCAATTTCCAACCATTCAAATCAATAGCTGTGGTAGTACGATTATATAATTCCAAATATTCCGCATCGGGCAAGCCGATAATGGGCGTGGGGTCAGCAAATATTTCGGTAATGATAATGTCTTTGTACGTTGCCGTTACAGGAACGGTGTAAGTGAAATTTGCAGTATTATTTGTTCCGATAATATTGTTGTTCAAGTCTTTAACATTTGTAACGGTTAACAAATTGCTTACGCCACTGGCAAAATTATTTGAAAAAACAAGGTGAATTAATGCAGGATTTCCAGCATCTTGCTGTGCCAACACAGGCGCACCTAAACCATTATTTGCTAGGTAATTGCTCGCAGTTTCGGCAGATGTTTGCTCTACTGCTTCCGAAAAAAGCACATCTAATTCTGTTTGAGAAATGACAGTTGCATTATTTACCGTAGGCGGAATATTATCTACAACAGTATTTCCAATATAAAAATTATCAAAGAAATGCTTATTTTTATTGGTAGAGGTATGCACAATATAAACGCCAAAATGTGTCGTAGTACTATACGTAGCATCATTTACAAAAGCTTCAAAATTATAGGCACCTGTTCCTACGGGAGCTGTAAAAATGTTCCAATCTCCTGCATTATTTAAGGTTACTTTTACTTGAATGTCGGGATTTGTGCCAAGATTTGTTGTGCCACTTGCCAATAATACATTTGTCGCGCCATCTTGACGATACAAACGCAACACATCGGATGAACCTGTTTCTCCAATTTGTAGGAAATAACCGTTCAAATTACCTGCTAAATTGGCTTGATTTGATACCAAATACATCCTTGCGAAGTTTTGAGAACTCGGTGCAAAAGTATATTTCCAATCAAAACGCCATTCTTTATCAAGCATTTGCGCATTAGGAGTAGCTAAATAAATGGTATCTGTTGCAGCGTTTCCGTTAGATTGTAGTTGTCCCGTCGCATTAATTTGAAATAAGGCAGCATCGCCCACCCAAGCGGGATTTGCAGAGAAATCCCCATCTGAAAAATCATCAGATAATTGAGAAAACGCAGAGAAGGGAGCTAAAAATGCTGCAAAAAGTGAAATGTAAGTAAAGAAACGCATGAGAATCATTGGATAACGTAAGAATAATAACCAGCAAAATTGAGATGGGCAAAGGTAATGAGTAATGCGATAAAAAACAAGTTGCGTAATAATTGGGTAATTCCTGCACTTTTCCTGTTGTGTGCTATTTTATTACGAAAATCGATTTAGCTCAATCATAAAGGATAATAACTTTGCTTTTTTTATCCCAAAATTAGAAATGACAAGCATACTGCAATTAGTTTCTAATGAAATTAGAGAAGCACTTTTATGCCATTTTGACATCAAGCATTGTTTCAAAAATAAAAACAAAGACAAAAAGTCAGTCAATAGTTTCAAGATGTAGCCAATTTGTCATAAAAATTGAATTGGTACAGCAATTGAAAGCATACTCATGTAAGCGTAAACAAACAAGCGCAAGCAATTTCTTCATTTTATTAACCTTTTAAAAAAGTATTATATGAAACATTCTCATTTTTTCGGTCAGCATCCACTTAGCAATGTGGCAACTTTTTTCGACAATGTATTGGATAACACCGTTGCCAAAGATTTTCAAAATTGGTTTCCGACAGTAGGCATGAATATCAAAGAAAAAGAAGATGCCTTTGAGGTGGAAATCGCAGCTCCTGGCATGAAAAAAGAAAACTTTCAGTTGGAAATGGAAAATCAAACTTTGAAAGTAAGCGCGAAAGTAGAAGAAAAAACAGAGGAAGCCAAAGAAACTTATACACGCAAAGAGTTCATGGTGAAATCTTTTGAGCGTACTTTACGTTTGACCAACAAAATTGATACCGATGCAATTGCGGCAACTTATACCGATGGCATTTTGACCATTCGCCTGCCAAAACGAGTAGAAAACAAAGAAAAAGCTGCCAAAACGATTGTGATTGAATAACAAGATGAGTAAGTAAAAATTCCGAATTCTTTGATGGATTCGGATTTTTTGTTACTATTTTTGCGGAAGTCTGCTTATCTGTGTGTTTATTTTTAACGGAAAATTTAAGGAAAAAAGCGAAAAATAAGCTGCTTTTAAAAATGGTCGTTTTTTTGCTATGTTTGCCTTTTAAAATTATCTCAATTTCCTTATGAAAAAAATGATGTTAGGCGTACTGCCAATTTTGCTCTTGTTTGTGGTAGGGTTTACGCAATTTCACGCACCACAGCCAAAAGCCGAGCCAGCTCAACCAAAAAACGAAATCAAATGGCTAACAATTGAAGAGGCTGAAAAATTATCGCGTCAAGATGGCAAAAAAATCTTGATTGACATTTATACAGAATGGTGTGGCTGGTGCAAAAGAATGGACAAGGCAACTTATGAAAATCCGAAAGTAGTGGAGTACATTCAGCAGCATTATCACGCTGTAAAATTAGATGCCGAGCAGAACAATGAAATTCGTTTTAATGGACAAACCTATAAAATGCAAGAAGGACAACAGTTTAATGATTTGTCTATCAATTTATTAGGAGGAAAAATGGTATTTCCTGTAACGGTTTTCTTGCAAAATGACATGAAGGGCTTGTTTAAATTGGAAGGCTATCAAAAACCTACGGAATTTTATCCCATTATCGAATATTTAGACAAAGAATTGTTTAAAAAAGGGGTGGATTTCAATGAGTATGTTAAGAATAATCCGCTAAAATGACAAGTTGTCAATGGCATACATTATGATATATTTAAAACGAACCTGCGAGGCTAACTTTCAGGTTTGTTTTTTATTTTACAAACGGAGCAGTTATCAGCCTAAATTTCTGGTAATTGTTTACTGATAACGGAATATGTGGTTCAAAAAAAAGGATAAATCCATGCAAGAAGAACAAGTTGTAAACGCTGCAGAAGAACAAGCAGCGGAAAATGCAGTACATTCTGAAGCCGAGAACAATGACGGCTTAAACGTTGAAAATCAAGGAGAAAGCAATGTTTCTAATGAAGAGTTAGCAGCCTTAAAGGCAGAACTAGCAAAAACGCAAGCAGAACTAGCAGAAGCAAAAGACCAAAATTTGCGTTTTCAAGCCGACTTCATCAACTTTCGCAAGCGTAAAGAAAAAGAAATGGCGGAAACCATTGCCTTTGCCAATGAAGGGCTAATTAAGACCATGCTGCCTATTTTAGATGACTTTGCGCGCACCTTAGTTGCCATCGAAAAAACTGACAATTTGACAGCAATTAAAGAAGGAATAGCCTTAGTTGCCAAAAATATGCAACATATTTTTAACAAAGCGGGCGTTGAACCTATTGAGGCGATTGGACAGCCGTTTCACCCAGATTTTCACGAGGCGATAACCAGTATTTCTGTGGAAGAAGAAGAGAAAAAAGGTTTGGTTTTCGATGAAATTGAAAAAGGCTTCAAATTGAAAGAAAAAGTGATTCGCTTTTCGAAAGTAGTTGTGGCTGAATAATCTTCTGATAATCAATTTATTATACACTAACTTTGTCATAAATTTAAAAAAAATGACAGAGTTAGTGTTATACAAGTTTTAATGTTATGGAAAAATGGACGTTTAAAAACTGTACCTTAGTGCAGTTGGAGAAAAAATTTGGGCTTCTTTTAGAAGATACTTTGCCAGCCCTCAATGATTTGCTTGATATATCTTCTTTCCCAATAACGGAGCAGGAGCAAGTTTCTCTGTTCCCGTTTCAGTCATTTCTGCAAGAAAAAGTAGATGATTGGAACGAGCAAGAGCTTTCTCTGCATTTTATTGGTCCTATTTTTTCTTTGGTTCGATTTTCTTCTAAAAAATATGGCTCTTTTGCAGGCAGAGACCTGATGGGAACTGTGGGTGATATTGAATTTTCGGGCAAACCTGACGAGATGATTGCGAGTGGCAGACTGGAACCAGAGATTCCTTATTTCTTTTTGCAAGAATATAAACAAGAAACTGACCCTAATGGCGACCCGCGTGCGCAAGTGTTGGCAGCAATGCTCGTGGCACAAACCAAAAATGAAGATGGTTTGCCAATTTATGGCGGCTATGTAAGAGGTAGAAACTGGTTTTTTATGACTTTAGAAGGGAAAAAATACGCCAAATCCCGCGCTTATGATGCCACCCAAGAAGATATTTTTGACATTTTTAAAATTCTCAAAAAATTAAAAACCATTATCGAAGCAAGATTACCCAAAGATTAATTTTTTTATATGAAGTTGTATTTTACAATATATCACGTAACGCATCATCAACAATTGATACAAAAAAGTTTAAATAGATAAAAGGATATGGAAAAATGGACTTTCAAAAGCTGTAATCTAACCCAGCTCGAAAAAAAGTTTGGGTTACAACCTTTGCCAAAACTTCAGGCATTAACAGACTTGCAATCCATTTCCGAAATTACGATTTCCGAAATAGACACGTTGATTTTAGCTCGATATCAAGATTTACTCACTCAAAAAGTAGATGATTGGAATGAACAAGAGCTTTCTATGCACTTTATTGGTCCCATTTTTTCTCTTTTAGGATTTGATGTGGACAGATATAATTCTTTTTCTGGGCGAGATTTGATAGGTAAAGTTGGAGATGTAGAATTTTCGGGTAAGCCAGATGAGATGATTGCAAGTGGTAGGCGCGAACCAGAAATTCCTTATTTCTTTTTGCAGGAATATAAGCGAGAAACCGACCCAGATGGAGATCCTCGTGCGCAAGTGTTGGCGGCAATGCTCGTGGCACAAACCAAAAATGAAGATGGTTTGCCAATTTATGGCGGTTATGTGAAGGGGGCAAACTGGTACTTCATGGCACTAGACGGGAAAAAATACGCCAAAACATTGGGTTATGATGCCACCCAAGAAGATATTTTTGACATTTTCAAAATTCTCAAAAAATTAAAAACCATTATTGAAGCAAGATTAACCTAATTCTACAAGGTAGTGGCATAAATGTAATGCTGTGCGGGCTGCT
>JBJXHA010000625.1:0-2800 GCA_046160275.1 Bacteroidia bacterium
AATTGGAGCTTTTGGAATTTACGCCCTCTCAATGTGACAATACTGAAAATGCCTACAAAATTCAAGATAGAATTGTCTTTCAAGCGCAACATGGCGACACACTCAGTCTTGAAATAGGTTTTGCTTATACTTGTTGTAGTGCTTTTATTCCTGAAATAAGCTACGAACATGATACACTTTATATTAGTTATGATGGCGGGCAGGTTGATCCTTGTAAATGTAACTGTTGTTTTTCCTTTTTTCATAAAATAAAAGGCATACCTTCGCAGCCATTTGTGATTAAGTTTGAAAACAAAGTGATTACCAAAAGGGACAAGTATGAAACGGTGAAAAAAGCGCAGTTTACACGTTTTAAGGGAAAAAAGGTAAATTTGACAGACCAATATAACATGAAGCAAGGACTTTGGATGTTAAATGGGCTAGAACAGAAGGTAAAAGAGATAGAATTTGAACGTTATCTCAATGATTTTGCTATTTCTTCAGGAAAGTCATATAAAAATGGAAATGTAAAGTTTGAATATAATTGGGCGGAAGGAAAAGAAAGAGAATATTATCCTTCGGGAAAATTGAAAAGAGAATGTACTTTGCGCAATCAACAAAAAACTTGCGAAGAGTGGTAAGCGTTGTATTAAAACCAAACAATATCATGATTACGCAAAAATTTCATTTTTCAGCTTCGGAATTTATTCCGAAGCTGAAAAATGAAATTTTCTTATTTACACTAAAACCTATCTTATTTCTACTTCCACAAACTTCAACGGCAATTTCACGTTGGGATAAAGTAAGCCAATTTTGCGTAAAATGTCAATGCAACGTGCTTTGTCCTCGATAGCAGCCGTAGCGGAAATTTCGTTGAGAATAGAAGCGATGTAAGTCGCAAATTCCTCGTTGCGTAAGCCTTCAACTTCGAGTAAATTTAGCACTCGGTCTTTTGCTACACGCGCCTTATTTACCCGCATCAGCACCGCATTAAAATAATGTTGTAGGCTTTTTAGTTTCTCTAAATCGCCACTCGCAAAACGTTCTAAGTAATTGGTTGCAAAAACTTGAATCGTTGCAGTAGGATGTTGAGAAAGTTTGAGCAAATAGGTTTCGCCTTCTGCTTCTTCAAAAAATTTGGTAACCAAAGCCTTTCCAAAATGCTGAACTTCTGGTTTTACAGAATCCACGATTGCCACCAAAATTTCAGGAGTCCAATCTTCTTTTGTGAAAGATTCCGTAAAAAACTGTTTTGCAAATTCGCGGGAATCGTCCCATTTTGCATCTAACAAACGAATTGCCTCGATTTTTTCTTCCTTAACTCTATCAATATGTGTGGTAAAAAATCGCCAAGCCCAAGTTCTCGCAGCCAAAATTTCATGGCTTCCTGCCGCAATTACTTGCCTGATAGTCATGTCATTAGGAGAAATATATTCATTCAATAACACTACACCAAATTCTTGTGCAGGGGTATATTTTGCATACAATAAATTTAAAGCGGTCGTTTTGTCAATCGAACCCAAAGCAGGCGCAAGCCCATCAATCAGTAATGCCGCCAAATCTTCATGAAATCCTTCATAATTGGCTTTTCGCATCAACAACGGCACAAAACTGTCCACCATTTGCTTGCCAAAAGCAGGAAATTTGCTCGCCAAACGCTTCATTATTGGTCGAACCGCCTGCCGCACATCGCTATATTGCGACAAACAAAGCGAGATCAAAATAGATTCTTTGCTCAACAATTCCTCGTCTGTCAATTCGCCAAACAAAGCCACACCCGTTTGCCTTGTAAAATCGGAATCGCTCAAAAACAAACCTAAATAAATGGCTTCAGAATGTTGAGAAGGCGCGATAATGTCTTTTTGCAAGATAAACAATTGAGCAGCAATGGCTTGTATTGCACTATTGGGACTATTTAGCAATTGATAGGCAAGGTTTGTGCTAAGATGTTTTAGGCTGTCAGGATATTTTTGATACAAAAAGGAGCCAATTGCCTTGATTTTTTCATGCGTAGCCTTGTCTTCTTTGGGAAATGCCGACAAAAACTCGACCATACAACGCCCAACCAAAGCCTGCTCTTTTTCAAGGGGCAAAGTCGTTTTTTCTAACTGCAAAATTGTCCACTTTCTGATTTCATCGTAGGGGCTAAACAGCAGCGACTTCACCAAATCTGTTTCGCCCAAATATGCCATCAAATTTTTCTCCATCCACATCAAGCCCATTTCCCTTGCTTGCGCTAAATGGCTGTTTGTCAAGGTAATAATTAAGTTGGTAGCTTCCGCGTCATTTGCCATTAACTTCGAATTTGCCAATTCCATACCATATTGTGTAGGAACATCAAAGCCCGATTTTAGGAACAAACCAATCAATTTCGCGTCCATTTTCGCCTCAATTTCCGCACATTGTGGGTGGTTTTTGAGGTTCATCAAGGCAAATGCGTGAACTTCATCAGCTTTCCCTTTTACCAATAGTTGTACGTAAGCCTGCGGTAGTTGTGTCCAAAGATGTGCAAAAGGTTGATCATTTTTGATTTCTGCTTTTGCAGTTTCTTCAGATTTTGCCCCTTTTTTGAAAAAATCTGTTACTTTTTTTACCCAATTTTGCGCAATTCCCTGATAATCAGTTCTTGGTGGAGTGCGTGGCGTGGTTAATCTTTGACCATGTAGCGGGCGTTTGTTTTCTTCCGTTTCAATCCACCAACCCGTTCCCGACCATTTTAAGCCCTCGCGATTTCCGTATAAAATATAGTTCAAAAAGTAGCGATTGTAATATTCAGGATGCTCGATGCTGACACGATTCCAGCGATTCCAACGAGGCCAGC
>JBJXHA010000626.1:0-3712 GCA_046160275.1 Bacteroidia bacterium
ATCAAGCTTATTTGGATTTGATGGAGGTAACTTTTGACCAAGTAAGGAATCAACGCCCTAGAGATTTGTTTGAAATTCATAATCACCCTCATTTTTTGCAAGAAATGAAACAAAAAAATGGGGAAGATTTTAACCTTGAGTTAGAACTTTCTACTCTATTGGGCAAAAGAATTTGGGTGGAAATTTCGAAAACGGTCATTAGAGATAACGAAGGCGAAACGATACAACAAATTGAAATTATTACAGATATAACTACGCGTAAATTGCAAGAAATTCAAAGCAAACAACGCCAAGAGGTATTAGCGCGACATAATCAGATTCTTACCCAAATCTCGACTACTCCATTTGAACACTATAAAAACATAGAACATTGCATTCAAAAGATTTTAGAAGCGAGTGCAGAAGCCTTAGAGGTAAATCGCTTGGGATATTGGGAGATGTTTCCTTCGGCGATTGTGTGTGTAAATTCTTTTGACAAAAAAACAGATACTCACTCGGCAGGAGTAGAAATCAAAGCCTGCGATTTTCCTCATTATTTTCAAGCGATTCAAAAAGGTTTGGCGATTATTGCGGACGATGCACATACGCACCCACACACTTACGAATTTTCAGAGGTATATCTTAAACCTTTGGCTATCAACTCTATGCTAGATGTTAGTGTTCGAGTTGCGGGAGAGGTGATTGGTATCTTGTGCATTGAACATACCCAAACTTATCGTACATGGACAGAAGATGATGTGGTTTTTGCGAGAGCTATTGCCGATATGATTTCTATTTCTATAGAAGCTGACAAGCGTAAAAAAGCAGAGGAAAGCCAAAAAGAAAGTCAAACCAAAATTAAGCAATTATCGCTCGTGGCTGAAAAAGCAACAAATGGAGTGTTGATTGCTGATAAAGAAGGAAATGCAGTTTGGGCGAATCATGCTTTTTTGGAAATGTTTGAGATTAGTATGGATAAGTTGCTATATCAACGTCCTAGCAAGTTATTTAATCGAACAGGAGCATCAGAAGTGGAGGAAGCCGATAGACTAAATCCTACCAATTATGTGATTGAAAAAGAAGTACTTACCTACAATGGCACAGCCAAATGGGTTCAATTAAATCATACGGCAATTAAAGATGAAAACGACCAACTGATTCAGCAAATTGAAATTTTGACAGACATCACCGACCATAAACTTGCTGAGCAGACTTTGATGGAGAAGCAAACACAATTGCAACAATTACTTGATGTAACGAGTAATCAAAATCAGCGTTTGCAGAACTTTGCGCATATTGTTTCGCATAATATTCGTTCTCATTCTAGCAATTTATCCATGCTCACTACCTTTTTAACACCAGATGAACATGATAAAGAGCAACAGAAATTTTTTGAGATGCTCAAAAAAAGTACCAATAAATTGGCGGAAACCGTAGAAAATTTGAACGAGATTATTACCATTCAAAACAATGTAAATCAACCTAAAACGCAATTATGTATTTATGAGGAAATCGAAAAAACAACCCAAGCATTGAACACCATTATTTTGGCAAATGAAGTAACCGTGCAGAATCTCGTAGAAAAAGATGCGTGTATTTACGGACTAAAACCTTATATTGAGAGCATTTTGTTAAATATGCTGACCAATGCGATTAAGTATCGTTCTCCTGAACGAAAAGCGGTGATTACTTTTTCTGCGGAAAAAAGTGGCTTTTTTTGGGTGCTTGCCATTCAAGACAATGGTTTAGGCATAGATTTAAGTAAACATGGACACAAATTATTTGGTATGTATAAAACTTTTCATGTCAATGCAGACGCACGCGGCATAGGTTTGTTTATTACCAAAAATCAAGTGGAGGCGATGGGGGGCAAAATTGAAGTGGAAAGTGAAGTAGATAAAGGGACAATTTTTTTTATATATTTTTATGCAAATGATTAACTTGGCTTACATCGTAGATGATGACGAGATTTTGGTGATGTTGATGCAGATGTTACTGAAACGTAACCCTCATTATCAAGAATCATTAACCTTTCAACACGGACAAGACGCGCTAGATGCTTTAAGTGACGCTATCACAAATCGGACAGAACTACCACAAGTAATTTTTTTAGATTTGAATATGCCTTTGATGGATGGTTGGCAGTTTTTAGAAGAATTTAAACTGTTGGCAATTCCACGCGAAATTCCTGTTTATGTTGTAACATCGTCTATTGACCCATCTGATATTGAAACTGCAAAAAAATATCCTTCAGTAAAAGGATACATCGAAAAGCCTGTGTCGGATATAAAACTCAATGAAATTTATGGACAGTTAATGAAAAAGTAAGGAAGGGATTCTAAAAAAGGAGGTTGCCTTTTGGGACAGCCTCCTTTTGCATAACTATACGAACTTATCTAAAAGCACTAATGCCCGTAACATCCATGCCCGTAATGAGCAAGTGAATGTCATGCGTACCCTCGTAGGTAATCACAGACTCCAAGTTCATGCTGTGGCGCATGATAGGATAATCACCTGTAATACCCATTCCACCAAGAATTTGGCGTGCTTCGCGAGCAATTTGAATCGCCATATTTACATTGTTGCGTTTTGCCATCGAAATTTGTTGAGTGGTAGCTTTGTCCGCTACTTTCAATTGCGCCAAACGATAGGTCAATAATTGCGCTTTGGTAATTTCAGTCAGCATTTCCGCCAATTTTTTCTGCGTTAATTGAAAGCCCGCAATCGGTTTATCAAATTGCACACGCTCCAAAGAATAATTTAAGGCAGTATAATAACAATCCATCGCTGCCCCAATTGCGCCCCAAGCAATGCCATATCTTGCAGAATCAAGACAACCCAAAGGGCCTTTTAAGCCTGCTACATTGGGCAATAGGTTTTCTTTTGGCACTTTTACGTTATCAAAAACAAGTTCGCCTGTTGTAGAAGCACGCAAAGACCATTTGTTATGAATTTCGGGGGTAGTAAAACCTTCCATTCCACGCTCTACAATCAAACCACGAATTTTTCCGCTTTCATCTTTTGCCCAAACCACTGCTATTTGCGCAAAAGGCGCATTAGAAATCCATGTTTTTGAGCCATTTAGCAAATAATGGTCGCCCATATCTTTGAAATTGGACAACATACCTGCAGGATTCGAGCCAAAATTAGGTTCTGTCAAGCCAAAACAGCCCATCCATTCGCCTGTTGCTAATTTAGGAAGGTATTTTTTGCGTTGTTCCTCCGAACCATATTTGTAAATTGGATACATCACCAAAGAACTTTGCACCGAAGCCATAGAGCGCAAACCTGAATCTGCACGCTCGATTTCTTGCATAATAATTCCATACGTCATATAATCCAACCCAGGACAACCATATTCCTGTGGTAAAAAGGGACCAAAAATCCCTAATTCTCCCATTTCAGGAATCAAATGCGTAGGACACTCATTATTTTGCGCCCAATCATTGATATAAGGGGTAACTTTGTCATTCACCCATGCACGAACACTGTCCCTAATGAGTTTTTGCTCATCAGAGAGCAAATCGTCCATGTTATAATAGTCGGGCGCGATGTACTTATGCGCTACTTTGTTTTCTGCCATAATTTATGATAAACTATATGCTATCAGCCCCTTGCTTATAAGAAAAACGGAGCTGGCGGTAAGCGTTTTATGCTAAACTAACAAAAGCGAATGAGTGTTTCACTTTGGGACGCAAAAGTACGATTTTTTTGGGAGAATTTGTGAAATTCC
>JBJXHA010000627.1:0-7419 GCA_046160275.1 Bacteroidia bacterium
GTAAAGAAAACCTACAAATTTTGGAAATATCAAGCAAATATAGCTACCTTTGTACTCGCAAGGATGAAAAACGATTGAACAAGATTTGATGCTCCTGAATTGTGATAATTCAGGGCATTTTCGTTTCAAACGTTTTTTGTTCACATAAACTTTTCATAAATAACACAGCTAATATGATTCAACATCTCATCGCATTTTCGATGATAAAGGGCTTAGGCCCTGTTACCGTTAAGAACCTTGTGGCGTATTTAGGTAGCCCCGAAAAAATTAGCACGACTCACCCCTCTAAATTGCTAAAAATTCCAAACATTGGTACAAAAACCCTTGATTTATTGAAGCAATTACCCGCAGCTTTGCAAGCAGCAGAAAAAGAAATAAATTTTTGCGAAAAAAATCACATTCAAATGCTCGCTTATACTGCTGAAAATTACCCCAAAAACCTCAAATTTGTGCATGATGCCCCCTTGGTTTTGTTTCAAAAAGGGAAGGTTTCGCTCAATGCACAAGCTAATTTTGCGATTGTAGGCACGCGACAACCAAGCGAATATGGGAAAGAGTGTGCAGCGCAATTTGCAGCTTTTTTTGCCGAGCGTGGCATTAATGTGGTCAGTGGCTTGGCTTATGGGATAGATATTACCGCGCATAAAACCGTTTTGCAGCATTTTGGCATCACGACTGCGGTAGTTGGGCATGGGCTAGACCGAATTTATCCTTCTACGCATTATGATAAGGCGCAACAAATGCTAGAACGTGGCGGTTGGATAAGTGAATTTGTTTCGGGAACGAAGCCTGACGCACCCAATTTTCCTGCACGTAACCGCATTATTTCGGGCATTTCTGATGCGATTATTGTGATAGAAGCGGCAAAAAGTGGAGGCGCTTTGATTACGGCACGTTTTGGCGCAGAGCAAAATCGCTTGGTCTATGCAATTCCGGGCGAATTAGGGAAACAATATGCCGAAGGTTGTAATATTTTGATTCGGGATAGCATTGCAAAATTGGTGATGAGTCCACAAGAAGTGTTAGATGATTTAGATATTAAATGGGAAACGAACTTACTGCCTTTTCATCAAGTTGAAAATGAATCACTTATGGATGATGAGAATATGACCACGCAGGAATTAAAGGTGATGCAGGCATTGCAAACAGGAGAAAAGTTGATTGATGGTTTGAGCCATGAAACAGAAATCGAAATGTCGGAGTTAAACGGTTTGTTGGTGATGATGGAATTTAAGGGTTGGATATTGCAACTTCCTGGGAAAAAATTTAAAAAGCAAAGCTCATGAAATATGCGATTATTGGCGGAGGATTAGCGGGTATGATGTTAGCTGTGCGTTTGTTACAAAAAAAACAGCAAGTTTTGTTGATAGATAATTTGTATCCCTTTGCTGCCTCGCGCGTTGCCGCAGGAATGTTCAATGTTTTGACAGGTAAAAACTTCGTAAAGTCTTGGTTAGCAGATGATTTGCTAGAGAGCTTGCACGATTTTTTTCAAATTCCCACCTTTTCTCCCTTACAAAAACACCTACATCTTCAGCCCATTTATCGCCCTTTTTTGTCCATAGAAGAATACAATAATTTTACTACGAAGTGCCAAACTGCTGAATATCAAAATTTTACAGAAATTGCGTATCAACCTATTTATGAAAATGTCCTCCATAATCCTTTGGGCGGGATTTGGATTAATAATTGCGGTTGGTTGAATATCAATGCGTTTTTGGAAGAATTAAGAGAAATTTTGTTACAAAATGATAACTTCACTTATAAGGTAGGGTTTCCTCAAGCAAAAGACATACATTTGTCGCAAAAAGAAATGGAGGTGGAAGGGGAAACTTATTCCTTCGAACAGTTGATTTTATGTAATGGTGGCAACCAAAGCCTTTCAGCTCTTTGGCAACTTCCTGTCATTCCTAATAAAGGTGAAATCCTTACGATTTACGCGCCCGAACTTTCGCTTACTTCGCCCATTGCTGGGAAACATTATTTGATTCCCATTGGTAATCAGCATTTTATAACAGGTGCAACCTATCAATGGAAATTTGATGATGCTGAACCCACGCAAGAAGCCGCCCAACTTTTAACCGATTATCTCCGAGAATTGCTAAAAATATCTTTTGAAATTGTGGCGCATAAGGCAGGAATTCGTCCTACAACTTCTGACCGCCGCCCCATATTAGGCACACATCACAAATATTCATATTTGCATACCTTTACAGGTTTTGGCACAAAAGGCGTGTTACTTGCGCCTCATTTTTCGCAAATTATGGCACAATATCTCCTTGATAATCAGCCTTTGGAGGAGGAATATAACCTTACAAGGTTCAAACAAAAATAAAGCAAAATACTAAGCAGTAAAAAAGTACGAAACCCCCTTGAAGAGTTCCGTACTTTTTGATGAGAAAGAAATATTTATAGTTTTATGAATTGACGAACCACAGGAGTACTAAACCCATCATTTACTTTCACCCAATAACTCCCAGTTTCATAGGAATCTAGGGAGAAAGTTTGGGTATTTTCGCCTACCGAAACAGGTTGTTTATATTGATGAATAATTTTTCCTTGCAAATCAAATAGCGTAAAAGTCACATTTTCAGCCAGTTCTGAAGGGTAGAAAGTAATATTTAGCTCATTGCTTGCAGGTGTTGGATAAACCGCTTTTACAACAAGCCCTTTTACCTGCATCTGGATACAATTATCTACGTGTATTCGATTAGAGCCATCAACAGATTTCTCCGTCAAACGATAACAAGCAGATATTGGTACCTCTTTGTCTGTATATTCATACGTTTGAATAAGATTTGTACCTCCTTTTGCCGCAATTTCCGCAATTTTCTCATACATTAATCCATCAAAAGTTCGTTCTACTCCAAACATCAACACTTCTCTCATTTTCGGTTGTCCAAGAAATAAGATTACCGTTGTCTATGGCATTCACTTTAAAATCAAGCAAAGTCAAAGGAAGTGCGACTAAGCTGTTCAACGCTACACCAAAACTTGCATTATAGGTGTACTTATAGGGGTTTCCGCTCAAACCTGTTGTATAGGGCGCAAGAAAGGTAGAAGCATGTTGTAAAATCCTAAAATCGTATTCTGTATAAAAATACTTATTAGAATTACCATTATTCGAACATGATGCGATGTAGTTTAGTTTACAAGCAAAATCTAGGGGAGTCGTAGGCAACATACAAGGCATAAAGGCGGGATCTACGTATGAACTAATACGAGAATTAATGAGTTGAAATGCCGCCGCATTAAAACTTAAATTACCCACAGGTTGAAACCAAATTTGCCCATTAGTAGAAATGGTGTTAAAATCATAGCGCACTTTTATGCTGATGATGCCACCAATCTGTCCATCATTCCTAGTAACGATGGGTGGTGCCGCATTTCCTGTTGCATTTGCACTAATCAAACCACCAACCACTAAGGTAGCAGTCGTATTATTAGGTTTTTTGAGTAAACCTGAAGCAGTCGTATTATCATCTAAATCTGTGGTAAGAAACGAAATCGTAGAGGTAGGAGTGCTTGAACATGGTGGATATTGGATAAACCAATATAAGGTATCGCTCGCGCCTATGCCCAAATAAGGAATTATTTGAGCACTACTTTGCCCGCCCGCCAATGAAAATTGAGTGGGGTTGCTAAAACTGTTCAGTTGGACTGCTAAATTATTTTGTGCTAAACCTGAAACATTGGTGATGAGCACTTGCAAATAATTTGCTTTAGGTCCGTCAACCGCACAGTTATTTTGGTCTGTAAATAACTGATCACCCGATAATAGGGTGTAAGTAATGTCATTCGTAGTTAAACCAAAAGCAAAAGGAGATAACCACAAAATTAATAGTAGAGAGAGTAAGTTTTTTTTTGTCATACAAAACGAAAGCTAAATGAAATACTACAAATAATCTTGCGAATTAAACATATATATTGCTCATTTTCAAGTTTTTTATGAAATATTTTCGTTTTTTTTGACTATTGATAAATGCAACAAAGTGTATAAATGGATTGTATTTTATTTGTATTGATTTATTCTGTGAAATATTGAAAATGATATTAATTGTATTTTGTGTGAATTATAGTCGTGCTGCATCTAATTTTTTACTAAAGATTTTAATTTTAAAATGATAACATAGCGAGTTTTCTGAAGATGTATTTTTATGTATCTTTGCGCCCAAATTCGTCTTAATTCCATTACTTTCACAAATTATATGTGGTATAATAACATTATCGAAACCATCGGAAATACGCCTTTGGTTAAATTGAATCAAGTAGCGGCACACATCAAAGGAACCGTTTTGGTTAAGGTAGAATACTTTAACCCTGGGCAAAGTGTGAAAGACCGCATGGCAATCAAAATGATTGAAGATGCGGAAAAAAGTGGCAAATTAAAGCCCGGCGGCACAATCATCGAAAGTACTTCGGGAAATACGGGCATGGGACTTGCCTTAGCTGCGGCAGTAAAAGGGTATCGTTGTATTTTTACAATGGCAGATAAGCAATCTAAGGAAAAAACCGATATTTTGCGCTCTGTGGGGGCGGAAGTGGTGGTTTGCCCTACGAATGTAGAACCTGAAGACCCACGCTCTTATTATTCTACGGCTCGTCGTCTGGAGCAAGAAATCCCTAACGCAATCTGGATGAATCAATATGACAATATGAGCAACACGCTCGCACATATTGAAAGCACAGGACCCGAAATTTGGCAGCAAACCGAAGGAAAAATTACACATTTTGCGGCAGGTATGGGAACTTGTGGCACGATTTGCGGTGTTTCGACTTATTTAAAAGAGCAAAACCCTGATGTTCAAGTGATTGGCTTGGATACCTATGGTTCGGTTTTTAAAAAATTGCATGAAACAGGCATTTTTGACCCTAACGAAATTCATCCTTACCTTACCGAAGGAATTGGGGAGGACATCGTTCCTGCAAATTGTAACATGACTTTGATTGATAAAATCCTTAAAGTTACGGACAAAGATGCGGCTTTGATGACAAGAAAATTAGCAAGATTGGAAGGCTTATTTGTGGGCTGGTCTTGTGGTTCTGCGGTGCATGGTGCCTTAGAATATGCCAAAGAACACCTTAAAAAAGATGATATTATGGTGATTATTCTTCCTGATCATGGCACACGTTATTTAGGAAAGGTTTATAACGATATGTGGATGAAAGATCATGGATTTGTGGAGGAAGGAAGTATGGTAACTGCTGGACAAATTTTGGAAATGAAGGGCGAAAGCAACCTTAGCACTTTGAACACTACGGATACTTTGGCTGATGCCATTAAAATGATGCGTGAGAAAAATATTTCACAAATTCCTGTGCTTTCTCCCGATAATCGCGTGGTAGGTAGCATCAATGAAAGCAGAGTGTTAAATGCGATTTTGGACAATCCTTCACTCAAAAATGGGTCTGTTACCTCTGCTATGAACGATGCTTTCCCGTATGTGTTACCTTCTACCCGCATTGATGCGATTTCCAAACTCATCAACAAAAATAATCCTGCGGTATTGGTGCAAGATGGCGATAAATTGGACATTATCACAGAATTTGATTTGATACAAGTCTTGTCAGCGTAGAAAATCGCAGATAAAGTTTACGATAAAGTAGCACAAAGCAAGCGGTTTAGGTTTGTTTTGTGCTGCTTTGGCTTAGAATCTCTTATTTTTTAGGGTGGGAATTAATTCCCACCCTAAAAAATAAGAGCATTTGACCTATACAAAGTCATAGATATAGCAAAATCGCTCAACAACGACAAAAATTCGTACCTTTGCCCACCATTTTAGAAAGCAATGACACAGCCCACCATCACCGCAATTTGCACGCCTAATGGCGTGGGAGCACTCGGTATTCTTCGCGTTTCGGGTGCGGAGGCGATTGCGATTACCCAAAAGATTTTCTCTAAGAACATTATAAATGCAAAGGGTTATACTGTGCATTATGGGAATATTATTGCCCCTGCTAAAGCGGGGGCAAAGGCAGAAATCATTGACGAAGTATTAATCAGCATATTTCGCGCTCCTCACTCCTTCACCAAAGAAGATGTGGTAGAAATTTCTTGCCACGGCAGCCCTTTTATTATGGAAAAGGTGTTGAATTTATTGCTTGAAAATGGGGCGGAACTTGCCCAAGCAGGCGAATTTACCCAACGCGCTTTCTTAAATGGCGCGATGGATTTGGCGCAGGCAGAAGCCGTAGCCGATTTGATTGCTTCGGAAACTGCCGCCGCGCATAAAGTTGCCATGCGTCAGCTCAAAGGCGGCTTTTCTTCAGAATTGAAGGAATTGCGCGAAAAACTCTTGAATTTTGTTTCTCTTATCGAATTAGAATTAGATTTTGCGGAAGAAGATGTAGAATTTGCCGATAGAACTCAATTAACGCGACTTATTGAGCAAATTTTAGCCAAAATAGCCCAATTGATTGCCTCTTTTCGCTTAGGAAATGCCATCAAAAAAGGCGTTCCTGTTGCCATTGTCGGCAAACCCAATGCAGGAAAATCTACGCTCCTCAATGCTTTGTTGGGCGAAGAAAAGGCGATTGTTTCGCCCATTGCAGGTACAACGCGTGATGTTATTGAGGATAGTATCAACATCAACGGCATTCTTTTTCGCTTTATGGATACGGCAGGGCTGCGTGAAACAGAGGATTTTGTCGAAAAAATTGGGGTGGAGCGTGCCTTGGAAAAGATGAAAGAAGCGCAAATTATCCTTTATCTTGCCAATGCGTCTTTGTTTTGGTTTGATGAGGATAAAGAGGAAGAAAGTATTTGGCACGCTGATAAAGTTGTGCAGGAACATCAAGCCTTGCTGCCTGACGCGAAATTTATCATCGTAGGCAATAAAAATGACCTGCGCATCGAACAAGATGCGGTTTTATGGGACAAACCTAGCGACCTTGTGATGCTTTCTGCTAAAAATACCCAAGACGTAGAACGCCTCAAACAAAAACTCTATGACAGCGTCCTCGAAACGCGCCACCTCAACCTCGAAACCACCATCATCACCAACACCCGCCACGTAGAAGCCCTACGCCAAGCCCAAACCGCCCTCCAAACCGTACTCGAAGGCATCACACAAGGCTTAAGCAGCGACCTCGTCTCCATTGACATACGCACCGCCTTGCATCACATTGGTAGTATCACAGGTGAGATAAATACAGAGGAGATTTTAGGGAATATTTTTTCTAAGTTTTGTATTGGGAAGTAGGGAGTGGGACTTCCCCTTTCCTTAGAATGTTATATGATTATTTTAAGTATATTTGCGGCGCAAAATATTATAACGAGTACTAGGTGATAAATAATGGCAGCTAATTTTTTTACAAATCAAGGCAAAAATACGCTTTATGAAAAGTTTGTAGGCATATTTGAATATATGCAAAACATAGATTATTTTAAGGCGGTTATTGGCTATTTCAGAGCATCTG
>JBJXHA010000628.1:0-9748 GCA_046160275.1 Bacteroidia bacterium
CATTGGAGAAATTAATTCGAGCAGGCTTAACTGTAAAATGGGAATCTTGGGGTAGAGTAAATGGCATTTACCTTAAAGATAATCCCCTTAGCACTCCGCCCAAAGAAATCATAGGACAAGGGAACAAAGCTATTCTTCAATATTTAAAAAATACAGACACAGAACGTCTCTACGAAGGCAAATTACTCATTGTAGGCGAAGGAGGGGCGGGAAAAACAACTTTGCGGAATTTGATTGCTAGGGTAGAGGAAAATGTAGTAATGAAAACGCTGTCTAGCATTGCCAAACTCATCAGTAGTAAGAAAAATGAGGGAGAGGAATGTTCTACGAGAGGGATAGATGTGGTGCGGCATCGGTTTGAAAGAGAGGCTGGAAAACCGTTTATTATAAACATTTGGGATTTTGGGGGGCAGCAAATTTATCATGCTACGCATCGTTTTTTCTTGTCAGAACGCGCCTTATACATTGTGGTCATGGATTTGCGCCGCGACAGCGATGGCTTTGATTATTGGCTAGAAAGTGTGGAAAAATTTGGCAAAGAAAGTCCTGTGCTGGTACTGCTCAATCAAAAGGCGGACAGGCAGCATTTTGCCATAGATGAGGGAAACATTCGGAAGCGTTTTAAGCACGTAAAAGCCATTTCTTCGATTAATTTGCGATCAGAAGCACAAAAAGACAAAGAAGCATTGGCAAAATTTATTCAACAGATTCAATTCGAAATGCAGCACCTGCCACTTGTAGGCAGTGTTATTCCTAAAACATGGAAGGAATTGCGCGAAAAAATTGCAGCATTGGCAAAAAATAGCTCCACCATAGAAAAACATGAATATGAGCAGCTTTGTAAAGTTTGTGGCATAACGGATAAGGAAGAAATGCAGGTATTGAGCCGCTATTTTCACGATTTGGGCGTATTTCTGCATTTCCACGAAAGTCCTTTGCTCAAACATTTGGTCATTTTGCAAAATACGTGGGCAACTGACGCGGTGTACAAATTGATAGATGATGAAAAAATTATCAAACAAGAAGGCAGGTTTCAAAAAAAGCAAGCAGAAAAGGTTTGGCAAGCCTCTGAATATCGAGAAAAATGCGCGGAATTGTTGGAATTAATGACCAAATTTGAGTTGTTGTATGAAGTTCCGAATAAAAAAACGCATTACATCATGCCACAACTGCTGAAAGACAAAGTGCCTGATGGCTTGAATTGGCAAGACAGCAAAGACGATTTGGTTATTCGCTACGAATATGACTTTATGCCCAAAGGCTTGATAACGCATATTATTGTGCGTTTGCATGAATACATCGAAAATCATGAAATGGTTTGGCAAAAAGGAAGCGTATTTCACATACAAGATGCCCGCGCCAAAATTTATGCACAATATGGAAACCGCGTCATTGAACTGCGGGCGCAAGGAAGAAATCGCAAGGAATTAGCAGCTTTGTTGAGCAATGACATAGACAAATTGAACGCAACTTTTGAGAAATTAGGCGAAAAGAAAAAAGTGCCCTGTAATTGCCGTATCTGCGAAGGTGCTGAAAAACCGTATATGTTCACTTATCAGTTGTTATACGCCAACCATAAAAACGGAACGGCAAAAATTATTTGTGAAAACGAGGGCGAAGGCGAGGCGAAAACGATGTTGTATGGTAATTTCACGCCTGAGCCTATTCAAAAAGTGCGCGCCCTCATTGCTGAAGGAAAATTAGAAGATGCTTTAGCTTATTTAGCACACCTCACAGGCAAAGCAAACGAAGTTACTTATTTACAATCGCGCCACGCGCAAAACGAGCAGCAAAGAAGTATGCTTTCGCATGACGAATATCAGCGTTGTTCAAATTTAATTACCAAAGAAACGCTTGACCTTGTGAATCGTTTAGATGAAGACGATGCTTGGCGTTTTAGTATGAGAATGGGAAAACACGGGGGCGAGTTTGAGCGCGAAATGCGTGGAGAATTTATTCGGATTCGGGCGAAATTAGACGCAATTCAGGAAGATACGCAAGCCATTAAAATTACCTTGACTGCGCATCAACAAAAATTATTGAGCGAATTGCAAGGGCTGTCGAGTGAGGTGCGCTATGCACAAAGCGCGTGGGAAAAACAGCTTTCGCAATTTGATGAAAAACAAACGCTTGCGATTCAACGAATGATGAGAGAGGTGGAGGAGATTAAAGATAATGAAGGGAAAAATGGGCTGCGGAAAATGTTGCAAGCCGTAGAAGCCGAAATCAGCAAACAAGGCACAATTTCGAAGGAAATTGAAAGCTTACTCAAAGAAACGCAAAAGTCCGCTTTTGACATGGACACGCAATTAAAATTAAAAATTCCTTTGATTCCCAGTATTTTGGAAATCGAACATTCTATCGCGCTCAATTCAGGGCAGAACTTGGTGAATTGGTGGCGCGATTTAAAGAATAGCATTTTTGGGTAAAAATGCGCTTTTTACAAAAAAGGTCTTTTCTCACAATTTTATTGGTAGCTCTCCAAATTATCCCTAAATTTGTCGCTGTTTTTAGGGTTCGGAACTTTCTAAAAAGTTCCGAACCCTAAAAATGCTAACATCTCATTAAGTAAAAAATCATTCACTATGCCGCATTATCATAAATTAGGGCACATTCCGCACAAGCGACACACGCAATTTCGCAATGCAAAAGGCGAATTGTACGCGGAAGAGTTGGTAAGTTCGGAAGGTTTTTCTAGCATTTATTCTTTGGTGTATCATGTTCATCCGCCTACGATTGTCAAAAAAATAGGCAAACCTTATGATGTTGCACCCAAACCAATGGTTGAGAACAATATGCAACACCGTTGTTTTGTGGGTTTTGATGCTGCCCCACAAAAAGATTTTCTTGACGCACGAGAAATTTTGATGATGAACAGCGATGTTCATATTGGCGTGGCTGCGCCAGAACAAGGTACGGTGGATTATTTCTATAAAAATGTGCAAGCCGATGAGATGTTGTTTATTCATGAAGGAAAAGGCACGTTAAAAACCGCTTTTGGTAGGCTTGATTTTGAATATGGCGATTATGTGGTTATTCCACGCGGAGTGATTTACCAGATTGAGTTTGAAACTACGCACAATCGTTTGTTTATCGTAGAATCTTTTAGCCCGATTGAGTATCCGAAAAGATATACCAATGAGGTGGGACAATTGATGGAACATTCGCCTTTTTGCGAGCGCGACATTCGTCAGCCCAAAGATTTGGAAACTTTCGATGAAGCGGGCGATTTTTTGGTAAAAATTAAGAAAAACGGCATGATGTTCCCTTACACTTATGCGACTCATCCTTTTGATGTGGTAGGTTGGGACGGCTATTTTTATCCTTTTGCCTTTTCTGCCCATGATTTTGAGCCGATTACAGGGCGCGTGCATTTGCCGCCACCGATTCACCAAACTTTCCAAACCAAAGGTTTTGTAGTTTGTACTTTTGCCCCTCGTTTATTCGACTATCATCCCCAAGCCATTCCTGCGCCTTACAATCATAGCAATATTGACAGCGATGAGCTTTTGTACTATGTAGATGGTGATTTTATGAGCAGAAATAACATTGGTCGTGGCTATATGACGCTTCATCCGATGGGCATCCCACACGGACCCCACCCAGGAGCAGTAGAGCGCAGCATTGGCGTGAAAGAAACAGAAGAACTTGCCGTAATGGTCGACACTTTCCGCCCTCTCATGCTCACAGAAGCCGCCATGAAATTGGAAGATGATCGTTATTTCCAATCATGGTTGAGTAAATAGTTAAAAGTGAATAATGAATAGTTGTATTAAGTTTTTGAAAGTCAATAATTTAAACATAAATTATTCTCTTTGTTTTTGCTTATTCATGCCTATATTTTATTAAAATCAATTAAATAAGCGCACTTTTCATGTAGCGGCTGCTTTAGCTGCCGTATCAGTGCAAAAACTTCGTTTTTGCCAATGGTGGGCAGCTGAAGCAGCCCATACAACAAGCGTCTTAAGTGCAATTAATTTAGTGAAACTAATAAAATAAAGCATATCTAAAAGATGCTAATATGTACAAAACATTGAAAAGTTCGGAACTCTTCGAAGAGTTCCGAACTTTTTAAGCAGTCCCTTTTTAGGCCGCCACCTTTTAGGTAAAATAGTTTCCTCCCTTCTAAGAATAATATCAATCTATGCGTAACATTGCAATTCTTGGCTCAACAGGTTCGATTGGAACACAGGCTTTAGACGTTATCGCCGCTAATCCTGAGCGTTTTCGTGTGTCGGTTTTAACGGCTTATAGTCAATGGGAAATGCTCGTACAGCAAGCAAAACAATTTCAACCCAATGCGGTGGTAATTGTGCAAGAAGCTTTGTATGAAAAAGTAAAAGATGCCCTTGAAAATGAGCCAATTAAAGTGTATGCTGGGGCAGAGGCTTTGGCACAAGTGGTAACCATGCAAGAAATTGACATGGTACTCACGGCACTTGTGGGCTTTTCGGGCTTGCAACCTACGATTAATGCGATTCGTGCAGGAAAACACATTGCCCTTGCCAACAAAGAAACGCTTGTAGTCGCAGGTGAAATGATTACGAACCTAACGGAAGAGCATCGTGTAGCTTTGTTGCCTGTGGATAGCGAACATTCTGCCCTTTTTCAATGTTTGGTAGGCGAAGATTATTCCAAAATCGAAAAAATTTACCTTACCGCTTCGGGAGGACCTTTTAGAGGTTATACGCGAGAAAAGTTGATGCAAGTAACGCCTGCGCAAGCCTTAAAACACCCAAATTGGGAGATGGGCGCGAAAATTACGATTGACTCGGCTACAATGATGAATAAAGGCTTGGAGGTAATTGAGGCGAAATGGCTTTTTGGCTTGAAAAATGAGCAAATTGATGTGATTGTTCACCCGCAATCTATCGTTCACTCTATCGTACAGATGAACGATGGCAGCATGAAGGCGCAAATGGGACTCCCCGATATGAAACTCCCGATTCAATATGCCTTAGCTTTCCCTGAAAGAATTGAAAATGATTTCCCCCGTTTTAATTTTGCCAATTACCCTAACCTTACCTTTGAAGGCATTGATAAAGAAGTCTTTAGAAACCTAGCACTTGCTTATCAAGCGATGGAAATCGGTGGAACTGCGCCTTGCATTTTGAATGCAGCCAACGAAGAAACCAATTTACTTTTTAGACAAGGCAAAATTTCTTTCCTACAAATTGCAGAAATCAATGAAAATGCAATGAATACGCTCCCTATTACTGCAAATCCTGCTTTGGAAGATTTATTTGAAGCTGATAGGAAGGCGAGGGAATTTGTGTTGGGGAAAGTTTGAGTAGATAGCACCCTTATTTCTGATAATTGTTTACTATAAGTACTCAGTAAAAATTAGTTTATGTTAATGTTTTATCTAAAATTTTGATAGTGAATAAGTTAATATGATTTTCCATTATCAATTATTAATTATCCATTACCAACTGATTCCTACATTTTGTATCTTTGCAAAACAATCATTCTAACAGAAAAAAAGATATGGCAGTTATAAAATCATTTGAAAAATGGAAAACGCAAGAGGTGGAAAATACTTTTGGGGTAAGTCAACAAAAGCAAATGCCTTTGTTGGAAAAATGGCTTGCTGCGCATTATGATGCACCAGAAATGGAAAAAATTATGCTCAACAAGTTGAAAGATAAGTTATTAGACTTTATTGAGTTTTACAATGAGGCTGACATTTCCATGTTTTTTATTAGCCATGTTTTGACAATTATAGACTTTGTTCAAGAAAAGTATCGTGCTTATAATCAACTGCCTTTAAAACAAAAATTAAAAGATATTCAAGGAAAAGAAATAGAGGTAGGCGGCATTGTAGAGATGTTAGTTGCACGTGGAAAACAAATACCTGAAACGCCTTTTTTCTTTTTAAACGAATATAAACCTGAAAAAAGAACAGGCAGCGAAAGTGATCCTAAAGGGCAACTGTTAATCGCAATGTTGGCAGCGCAAGCAAAAAACCAAGATGAATTTCCGATTTATGGCTGCTATGTAAACGGGAGAAACTGGCATTTTGTGGTGTTAGAGGGGAAAAGTTATGCCGTAAGCAATGCCTATAATGCCACAGACAACGATATTTTTCAAATTTATTCCATTTTGATGGAAGTCAAACGCTATATTCATTTGCGGTTAAATTTGCCGTTTTAGGGAGAAAATAGCTTAAATCCAATTCTTTATGCCCAATCATCAATTCTCTAGCATTTCCGCATTAACACTACACATTCAATCTTTGTTGAAAAGAGATGTGCAGTTGCAAAATGTCGAGGTGAAAGGCGAAATTTCTAATTTTACCAAGCATGGTTCGGGTAATCTGTATTTTAGCTTGAAAGATAAGGACTCGCAAATGAAGTGTATGATGCAGGCAAAATATGCTAATTATCTGACTATCAGTCTAAAAGAAGGGGATAAGGTAGAAGTGAGTGGTGATGTTGATGTGTATGTACTTGGCGGTTATTATCAGTTGAAAATCCACCAGTTGCGCAAAAGCGGTTTGGGAGATTTGTATCAACAATTTGTAGAATTAAAGGAAAAACTAGAAAAAGAAGGTTTATTTGAGGCAAAATATAAGAAAAAAATCCCTAAAATTCCGCGCCATATTGCGCTTATCACCTCGCCTACGGGAGCAGCCCTGCAAGATATGTTGACGACCATACAACAACGTTTTCCGCACGTTAGCCTTACTTTATTACCAACAACGGTACAAGGTGAGCAAGGAGTTTTCTCCATTATTCAGAGCCTGAAAAATGCACAACTCCTTGAAAATAAGCCAGATGTAATTATTTTAGGAAGAGGTGGCGGTTCTATCGAAGATTTATGGAATTTTAATGAAGAATCGGTAGCACGTGCTATTTTTGCTTGTACTATTCCGATTATTGCAGGTATTGGGCATGAATCAGACGATACAATTGCCGATTTTGTGGCAGATTTTCGGGCTGCAACTCCTACAGCAGCAGCGCAAAAAGCCGTTCCTGAAGTTGTTACGGTAAAAAATTGGCTCAAGGATAAAGAAAAAAACCTCCTACTTCAAGCAGAATCGCTCATTGCCAATAAATCCCAACTATTAGACGATTTTTTTAACCGACTAGAAAGTAGCACAAAACTCAAAATTCAAGCAACACGACACGAATTGTCTCAGGCTTCTTTTTCTTTGCAAAGAAACTTAATTTCTTATGTGCCTGCGCAAAGAATGCAATTAGCAAATTATCAAAATCAAATGACAAAGGTCTTGCAAAAACAGCTTGACCAGCATACTTTTGACCTCGAGCAAACTTTGTATCAATTAAAACAAAATTTAACAAATACTTTTCAGCAAAAAAAGCAAACCCTTCTGCAACAATCACAGTTTTTACAAACGACACTTTTGCAAAGCCTTACTCACCAAAAGCACGAATTAAATTTATTGCACCAAAAATTGCGAAGTATGGACATTACCGCTTTACTAAAACAAGGTTATACCCTTACCCTTAAAAATGGCAAAGTAGTTCATTCTTCGGATAGTCTCGAAACAGGTGACACGATAGAAACCCTCTTTGAAACAGGCAGTGTAAAGTCGATAATTACTGAAAAAAAGGAAAAAAAATAACGATAGAGGTGGCAAAAATGACCATTCAAAGAAAAATATGCTCAAATCAGCAAAAATTCCTAAAAAGGTTATACATTTGTTCCCTAAATTTGCCGAGAGTTTTTATTAATATAATGAGTTTGAATATGCTTACGCTTAAACGATTTCCCCCAAAACTGATAACAGGAGTGTTTTCTGTTTGCTTCTTGCTTTGTATAAGCATGGGCTTTGCGCAGCCCATCACTACTTCGGGTCCTCCGCCTAGCTTTCTAAATATGATAAAGAATGTGGTGAGTAATGGGGGAACTATTAGTAATATTGTAGTTCTATGTGATACGCTTAACGCAGCAGGTTTGGGTTTCCAAATGGGTGCATTTGGGTCAGCTCCCCCTTCCAATTTAGGACTTACCAATGGGATTTTGCTTACTACGGGTACGATTACGAATGCGCCAGGTCCGAATAATGCTACTGGGCAAGGGACAGACTTATCTGCACCAGGCGATACTGACTTAGATGCCGTAATAGCTCCTACCCTAACGTTTGATGCTTGTATTATAGAATTTGACTATGTACCAACTTGTGATACATTTGGGATTCAGTATGTTTTTGGGTCAGAAGAATACCCTGAATTTGTTTCAGTAGGTGCTGGTGGGATTAATGATGTATTTTCGTTCTTTATCTCAGGTCCCAACCCCGCTGGAGGTAATTACACAACACAAAATATTGCCTTAATACCAGGTACTGCTGTACCAGTAAGTATTAATAATGTGAACAATGGTACGACAAATACAGGACCTTGCATAAATTGTGCTTTTTATGTGGATAACACTGGTGGTGCTTCTGTGCAATACGATGGCTTTACTGTCCCTTTGGTTGCTTCTGCTTGGGTAACGCCTGGTCAGTCTTACCATATCAAGTTAGCAATTGCTGATGGTTCAGATGGAATATTAGACTCAGGTGTATTTCTTCAAACGCTCTCTTGCTTACAACCTACTATTTTGACAGCCACCCAATTACAACCTTCTATTGAAGGCTGTAAACCTGGAACTGTGCAGTTTAATGTATCAGGGCATGACCCAAGCTTACCTTTTACCTTTAATTATGTATTGGCAGGAACCGCCTTGGCAGGAGTAGATTTTGCAGCACTTTCAGGAACTTATACGATTCCCGCAGGACAAACACAAGGTACACTTTCTATTCCTACTTTCCCTGATGGTTTAGCAGAAGGAACTGAAACGATTCAAATGAATATTAGCTATCCTTCGGGGGCGGGTATTGCAAATGCAACTGTTACCATTAATATTACAGACCAATTTGCAGTGACTGGTGTTGCTAATCCTGCACAAGTTTGCGGCAGTAGTGGAAGTACTACCCTTTCTACAAGCATTGCAAATCCTGCGGGTTATTCTTTTTATTGGGATTTTAATGGTGCAATTACGCCTACAACTACTGCTTTCCCTACGGTGGGCAATAATACTTACCTAGTTACAGTTACCGACCCTCAAGGTTGCGTAGATACTTCAACTATTGTAGTTCCTTTGGTTAGCCCCGTTACGGCATCTCTCGCTGTCCCCGACAGCATCTGTATCAATTCAGCAAATAACATTGTTTATACAGGGACATTGGCGGATACTTTGATTTGGGATTTTGGCGGAGCAGTGATTTTGAATGGGGGAACGATGGTGGGACCGCATACGGTTTCTTGGACTAGTCCTGGAACTTATACGGTTTGTGTTACGGCAATTAATGTGGGTTGTCCGCCTTCAACTGCTTGTAAACAAGTGGTGGTTTTACCTCCTCCGATTGCTTCGATTCAACCTGTGGCGGATCAATGTTTGAATGGCAATAATTTCAATTTCTCGTTTACAGGGACTTCGGGTTTCAATTCTATTTTTTGGGATTTTGGCAACTCGGCTGTGCCACCCAACATGACAGGAACGCCTTTTGCGGCAGGGATTCAATACCAAAATCCAGGACCCAAAACGGTAACGGTTTATGTGAATAAATATGGTTGTACGAGCAATTTGGCAAGCATTACTTTTGATGTGTTGGAAGAACCTGATGCCAATTTTGTAATTGGAAATGGCGTGGTTTGTCAAGGGGGTTGCTTGTCTTTCAATTATAGTGGGGTGATGATTTCTGACCCTAATTTAATGACCTATCAATGGGATTTTGGACCTA
>JBJXHA010000629.1:0-23616 GCA_046160275.1 Bacteroidia bacterium
CCAATGCACAAGCAGGCTTGGATAGAAATGTTTGCTTAAATAGTACGGCTACTTTGGGGACAAGTAATAACGTAAACTACACTTATTCATGGCATCCTACTACGAATTTATCTGCTGCCAATATTGCTAATCCCGTAGTAACAGCGACTTCTGGCTCAACTACTTACACTGTTTTTGTTTCTCAAGCAATTGCAAATTCGGGAGGGTTAGTATGTACAAAATCAGATGAGGTAGTGGTGAATACACTTGCGCTTCCTAGTGCGCCTACGATTGCTGTTTCCGCGCCTGCAACTTTGGTGAATAATGCTAATCCCTCACTTTGTGAAGGTTCTGGTGCAATTACCTTGACACCAAGTGGTACGGCTGGAAATTCACAGTTGCAATGGTTGAAAAATAATACGCAAGTTACCTTGACTACAAATCTAAATGCAGTAGTAAACATTAGCAATACAGGTGGGGTTGCGGCTACTTATACCGCAAAAGTCAGAGGCACAAATGGTTGCTTCTCTCCTGCTTCAAACGCAATTGTAGCTACGATTAGGAGTGCTGCCATGCCAACCATCATCCCAGCAGGAACAAATAACATCATTTTACTTTGCTTCGGTGGAGGGACTTCTGCTTCTCAAATCTTGACAGCAAGTGTGGCAAGTGGCTCGCCTACTTATTCATGGTATCAATCACCTAATACGCTAGTAGGAACAGGAAACACCTACATGGCATCGGTCAATAATACAACCACAAGCAAATCGCTCAGAGTAAGCGCAGTTTACCCAAATACTTGTGTTAGAACAACTGCGTGGAAAGTTGTGCGTAAAAATACTACTTGTAGAGAAGCCATGGAAGATATGGAAATCAATCAGTTAGCGGTATTCCCCAATCCAAGTTCGGCGAAGTTGCAAATTGCTATCAACAACAGCCAAGTAGCAGATGCGATATTGACACTTACCAATTCTTTGGGGCAAATCGTACAGCAAGAAGCGATTTCCTTAGACGATAGCTACACTTCCAAAGAATGGGACATCTCGAAACTCCCATTTGGCATTTACCATCTTTCGCTTGATACAAAAGGCAGTCATCAAACAGTGAAAGTAATGAAAGAATAGCGTAGGCTTCATAAAGAACGAGAATAAGAGGAGAAAACCCCATTCGACACCTACCTAGTGCAGGCTTGCTTGCACTAGGTTTTTTGTTTTCTTAGTCCCTGTAAATGAAGGCATTATCCTTTCATTGTTTTTCCCCCTATTGTGTTACCTGCAAAATATAGTCATAAAAAGAAGTAACAGGTAAGCAAGAATTGTCAAATTATGTAAAACCTAGGATTTATCCCTAATCTCATATTGGTTAGAAAGTATCCTATCATTTGACGTTAAAAATCGTTAAATTTCCCCTAGCATTTGCAAGCGTCCTCAAAAAACCGCAACTTTGCGCGTAGTTATTGATAAAATAACGCTAGTCAGGTATTTATCTTTTGGTTGTTTTTTTACATAATTAACTGATAAACAATAGGCTAGTTTTATGTTCAATTCTCAACTATCCATTCTCAACTATTTATGCGTATTCATCTAGTTTCTGGCGGTTGTGGCTTTGTGGGGCGCAACATGGTAAAAAGACTGTTTAACACCACACAAGATAAGATTTTCTTCATTGACAACTTAGCGGTTGGCACACATCCCTCTACTTGGTTAAATGAGCCAAAAGTAAAAGACATTGAAGACGTAGAAGTGTTTGGCGAAGCCGAAAGATTGTATTTTATGAAAGATGATTTTCGCAGACTATTGGCGCAAATGTCTGATAATCCGCGATTTATTCAAGAAAAATATGGCTTAGACTTTGAACGTTTTGCCGATGTCTTTCATTTTGCAGCAATTGTAGGCGGGCGTGCCATGATTGACGGAGACCCGATGATGGTCGCTTTGGATTTATCCATTGATGCCGAATTTTTTTACTGGCTCACGCGCCACAAGCCCGAAAGAGTAATGTATCCTAGCTCTTCTGCCGCTTATCCTGTGGATTTACAAACCGAAGGCGATGCCATTGCTTTGCGCGAGTCCGACATCAATTTTAAAAGAATGGGGCAACCCGATATGACTTATGGTTGGTCAAAATTGACAGGAGAATATTTGGCACAAATCGCCGCACAATATTATGGCGTAAAAGTAACCTGCATTCGCCCTTTTAGCGGCTATGGTGAAGACCAAGACTTAACTTATCCCGTTCCTGCAATCGCTGCCCGAATTGCTAGACGCGAAAATCCCGTAGAAGTATGGGGAAGCGGCAAGCAAGGACGCGATTTTGTACATATAGAAGATGTTATTGACTGTATTTTAACCGCAATGGACTCCATTCATGATGGCACTGCGATTAACATTGGTATGGGAAAACTCACTTCTTTCCTCGACATTATTCATACTCTATGCAAAATTGCAGGCTACGAACCCGAAATTAAACCTCTGCTAGACAAGCCCGTAGGTGTACATTCTCGCTATTGCAACATGGATTTCGTGAAAGAAAAACTAGGTTGGGAAGCAAAAATCAGCTTAGAAGAGGGAATGAGAAGGGTGTATGAGGCTGCATTAAAGAAGATATAGGGAAAATTATTTTTGTAAAATTCCCGCACAAATGCTTAACTTGCACGCGCTTATTTATCTCATCTATTCCAATAAATATATGAAAAATATTATCATTTTGCTTTTTGCTGCTTGCTTTTTGAGTTTAAGTGCTTGTCAAGACCCGATTACGAGTGGGTTTACAAGTCCTCAAATTAATCCTAGCAACGATATATGTGGAAGAATTGCTTTGGTTTTGAATGAAAATTACTGGGTTTCAAGCGAAATTTCAGGAACACTTCAAAATAATAATGCCTTTAAAACCATGACTTTAACGGGAAAAAACCGTGATGGCTCAAAGTTAAGCGTAATTGTGAAGGATTTTTCTAACTTGAATGTGGACGGCGTAGCAAATGGCAATGGCTATAAAATGGCGGCAGCTGCAACGAACACAGACAATGCTTTTTCTTTTGAATATACAACAATTGAGGGCGAAGTAGTTCCCATTGAAAAAGGTGAACTAAAAGTCCTAAATTGTGATGTGGCAAATCGCACAATTGACATTGAATTTGATTTTGTTGATGATTATCCTGCCATTAAATATTCAGGAAGAGAAGGAAAAGTCTTAACAGTATGTTATAAAAAAATTCTTTAAAAATAATGCAATTCCTTTATTATAAGGCAATTACAAACCTTCAAGGCTTTTATCGT
Organism: Bacteroidia bacterium; assembly: GCA_046160275.1. Taxonomy (GTDB): domain Bacteria; phylum Bacteroidota; class Bacteroidia; order J057; family J057; genus JBJXHA01. Next base: position 3,258 of record JBJXHA010000629.1, read on the forward strand.
CTTGAAGGTTTTTCGCATATTTTATGCAGCATTTGATACTTTTTCCTAATTTTGCATTATAGAACTGGTATTTTTCACTTTTCACTTTTCACTTAAAATGGATACAGCCACAATTATTGCACAGGCTTTGATGTATAGCGTACCCGCTGTGGTAGTACTCATTGCGGCAAAAATGATTTCCGACCAGCATTTGAAGGCTGACGAGCAGCGTAAAAGCTTGGCTATTAAAGCGGAAGTTCTCAAACAACAATTTCCTTTAAGATTAGGCGCGTATGAGCGTTGCGTCTTGTTTTTGGAGCGCATCAGCCCTCAAAATTTATTGGTGCGTTGCTCGCCCGTAGGCAAAAGTGCAAGACAATATTATAATGAAATTACTTTGGAAATTCGCAGCGAATACGAGCATAACCTCACACAACAAGTGTATATGACTCCTCATGCGTGGGCAGCTTTGGTGGCAGCAAAAGAGGAAATGTTGGCACTTGCTACCGAAGTTTTGGGCGAATTACCACCAAATGCCGATGGGGTAGCACTCGCAAATGGAATGGTGGCAGCAATTCAAGAAAGCGAAAAAATTCCTTCTGTTGCCGCAATTTTGGTATTAAAAGGCGATGTAAATAGCTGGTTTTCAATTTAATGTATAAAGACAAAAAAGAGGCTACGTAAAAAGTTCGGAACTCTTCGACGAGTTCCGAATTTTTTACGTAGAACATAATAAAAAACGATTACAATGAATAATATTTTTTGTGAATCAGCCTTTTTAGGCAACCTCTTTTTTTTAATAAAATTGCTACTTTTGTGGGGGATTTGATGAAAATATATAGAAACACGAACAATATGCCAATAGAAAACAGAAAAGTAGCTCGGTTTAATTGGGTAATGAAGCATTCCCTGCTGATAATTTTTTGCCTTTTTTCTTTAACAGCCTGTGTCAAACCACCTAAATTTCCTGAAATTTCTTGTAATCGTAACGCGAATAAAGGCGTTTTTTTGCTGAATGAAGGGAAATTTGGCGACAATGCTGCTACCTTAGATTTTCTCGAAGAAGAACCTTTTATTCGCCATGAAAATATTTTTAATTGCTTGAATAATAATGAATTAGGAGATGTTGGGAATGACCTTTTGATTGACAAAGATACTCTATATGTCTTGTTAAACGGTTCTGGGATAATCTATAAAATTCAATTGCCGCAAATTCAAGTATTGAATAAAATAGAGTTGAATAAACTCGAAAATACGAATTTTACAACACCGTACGCCATGACAAAAGCCGAAAATGGAAAGTTGTATGTTAGTTCGATTCTTCAGGCTTGTGTTTATGTAATCAATCCCAATAATATGACATTGGAAACAAAAATACTTGTTGAGAATTATGGCTATGGAATTGTAAATCAAGGAAATAGAGTTTTTGTGGCTTGTGGTAGTTATTATCCAACCTATCAAAAAAAGAACAACAAAATCGCCGTAATTTCTACCCAAACCCAGCAAGTAGAACGATATATTTCCCTTCCCAAAGATAATACCGATAAATTGCTTATTAAAGGGGATACCTTGATTGTCAGTTGTTTAGGCGATGGATTGCCGAGTGATACCACAAGTGCTATAAGCCTCATTTCGTTGCAAAATTTCGAGATTCTTCATACTTTTTATGCCAAACAAAGAAGATACGCACCTACTTTGGTCTATGATAACTTATTTATCCTACAAGATTCGGGTTTGTGTCGTATTCATCTGCCCAGTAAAACGATTACCGATAACTTTTTTACCAAAAAACAAATGAAAATCAATGCGTTAGATTATTTGAATGGTTTGATCTTTGACCAAGTAAAAGAAGAATTATATATCTTTAATGGAAAAATAGGAGGAAATGGCGAGGCTTTGGTTTTTAATCCGCAGATGAATTTAGTGCGGAGGTTTGCAACAGGCGAATTTCCGCGAAAATTAGCTTTTTATCGCTAGTTTTTACTTTTATCGCAACATTCGATAGATGCCCAAAACAGGATAATGATCCGCATATTTCAAAGGATAAGTGCGATAATCTAAGGTATGAACTTTCTCGTTATGAAATTGATAATCAATGCGTATGCCTAATTTTACACCTGTCACATGAAAGGGATAGGTCCAGCCTTTTCCTACACCTTTTTCTCGAAACCCATCGCTCATTCTATCCGAAATTTGCGTTACCACCCTGCTATGAGGAGGCGCATTAAAATCCCCCACTAAAATAAGCGGATTCGGATAACTTTCTATTGCATATTTTACAATACTCACCTTTTCCTCTTGCTCTGTCAATACCTCTACCCAGCGTTTATATAAGGCAGGAAAAAAACGATCATAAAAAGCATATTCTTTTTTTAACTGATTGACATTGAAGGAGGTAAGGTGTAAATTCCCAATACCTACCAATCCCCAAGGGCTATCAATTGTCGTAATAAGTCCACTATTCGGAACTGTTTTATGAAGAAAAAGCGTGTCTATTTTGGTAATTGGGTACTTCGAAAAAATAGCAATATTCGTAATATGAGTCGAACCGCTAGGAAAAACAAAATGCGGCAAGCCCAATTCCTTCGCAATTTTCTCCGCAAAAATTTGGGTATCCTTTCCCGGTCTTATCCGATTCCACGCACAAAATTCTTGAAAACACACGACATCAGGGTGCTTTTGCTTAATAAACGCCAAAATTTGATTCTGCTTGTATTGATTATACCCAAAATTTTCAACATTATAAGACAAAACCCGCAACTCATTTTTCTTATCTTGTTCCCATTCTGCATAATTTATCTCCTTTAACCCCACCCAACCACTCATAAGAAAGGCAAGCAAGGCTAATGAGCGTAAAATTTTTTTCTTTTCGCTAAAAATAAAAAAAGCAATCAAATGGAAAGGCAAAAATGCCAAGAAAAACAAGGCAAATAATTGCAAGGGGGGAAAATCTTTGACCGAAAAATACGGCGCGAAAAAGCCTGCTATGGTTAGCAGAAATACAAAAAAATAGAGGACTTGAAAAAATCCGGATAAAAATGAAAAAAACGATTTCATTATGTGTGAAGGGCGAATGAGGTGCAAAGTTAGGGTTTTATTTTTATGTTTACGAGAAATTAATTAACAAAAACCTTTTTCACAAAAATCCTTATCTTTGCTGCATGAATGAGGCTTATTTTTTATCTCTCGCAGCACAGATGGCGCAGATTACGAAAGGTTTACCTTTTTTAATGCCAGAATACATACTGTTATGCGGGATTTTGTTATTAACATTAGGAAGTGTTTTGCCTAAGGTTTCCACTTTTGGGCAAGCCAACCTTACCTTTTTGGTGGTATTATTAGGGGGCTTGAGTTTGCTTTTTCAAGGACATGAAACTACTCAAACCTTGTTTTCCAATGTTTTGCTATTGGATAAAACCGCTTTTGTCAATAAAAGCATGATGTTCGTTGCCAGCCTATTCACTTTACCTTTTGCATATCATTACGAAAAACCTGCCAAAGAATGGTATATTTTATTTCTCGGTGTATTATTAGGAGCTAGCCTAATGTGTATGGCTAACAACTTGATAATGATGATTATAGCGATGGAATTGCTTTCTATCAGTGCCTATTTACTCACAGGTTTGGGCAAAGAACACCGCAATCACACAGAAGCTGCGATTAAATATATTTTGTTTGGAATGTTTGCTACCGCTGTGATGATTTATGGAATTTCGTGGTGGTATGGCTTGGTAGGTAGTTTTGATTTTATTCCTCATTCCTTAGAAAAAGTGGCGGTTGGGGTACAAATTTTGGTAATTTCTCTCGTGTTCGTGGGTTTTTTCTTCAAAATTGGGGCTGTTCCTTTCCATTTTTGGCAACCTGATGTCTATGATGGGCTTGCTTATCCCACGGTTGCTTTTTTTGCTACAGTGCCTAAAATTGCGGCAATGGCAATGCTTACGCGCTTTGTTGGCTATACCTATGAAATGATGGATCCTTTTTATGTGCAGTTGATATTAGGAATCATTTCTGTTCTTTCTATGACGGTAGGAAATCTTCTGGCACTCAATCAAACGCATACCAAACGAATGTTGGCGTATTCAAGCATCGCGCATACAGGTTTCTTATTGCTACCGCTCATTACTTTACAAGCGCAAGGGAGCCAAGGTGGCTTACTTTTCTACCTATTAATATATGTGTCTATCAATTTTGCTGCTTTTCTTATGGCGGGTATTTTTCATCATCATGCTTTGTCAGATAATATGAGCGAGCTGAATGGAAAAGCAACAAAACATACGCTTTGGGCTACTGCTTTTATCATTGTGTTGGTTGCACTGATAGGTTTGCCGCCTACTGCGGGTTTCATAGCCAAATGGTTCGTTTTTTTATACCTTATTCAAACTTGGTCTAACGATGCGAATGTATTATATTTAATTTTGTTAATTGCCGCTGCCTTGAATACCGTGATTTCTCTGTTCTATTACCTAAAAATCCCTTCCCTCATGGTATTTAAACCTAGCCATACAGAAACTGCGATGCCTCAATTTTTTTCATGGCAAACATTTATGGCTGTTTTTCTTGCTACTTTTGCCTTAATTTTGGGAATTATTGGCTTCGATACTGTAATGAATTTTTTTCAAAGATAACGAATTGTAGGAGAAAATAAAAAGATAAGCATTGAAAATGAGCTACTTTTAACTTTTTTATTGAAAAAAGACGAAAAAACTTCAGAAAAATTTGCACAACATAAATAAAAGCCCTAATTTTGCAGCTCATTTTAAAAATGGTGTCAATTATGATGCACGATTTGATTAATTTCGTACAACAAGGAAATAAACGTTCAGACCTTCCTGAATTTAGAGCAGGAGATACAGTAAGTGTTCACGTCTTGATTAAAGAGGGTGAAAAGGAGCGTGTGCAGCAATTTAAAGGAGTTGTGATTCAACGTAAAGGCATAGGGGCTACCCAAACTTTTACGGTAAGAAAAATATCTTCAGGAGTAGGGGTTGAGCGTATCTTCCCTTTGTATTCTCCCAATATCGAGAAAATCGAAGTATTGAAGAGAGGAAAAGTTCGCCGCGCACGTTTGTTCTATTTAAGAGAAAAAATAGGAAAAGACGCTCGTATCAAAGAACGTTTGTAATCGCAAAAATTTCTTTAACTTAACTCATTCAGGCATAAAGAAATAAGAGAGCAAAGGGAAAAAAAGTGAGTTTTTTGAAAAAAAAGTTGACAAAAAATTTGCAAGACAAAAAAAAAGTCGTACCTTTGCATCGCTTTTGAAAAAGCACTCCAAGCCGATGTAGCTCAGCTGGCCAGAGCACGTGATTTGTAATCTCGGGGTCGGGGGTTCGAATCCCTCCATCGGCTCAAAAACATTGATTTATATAGGTTACAGCTTAAATCAACAAAGTTCTTAAAATGGGTAGATACCAGAGTGGCCAAATGGGGCAGACTGTAACTCTGCTGGCTTACGCCTACGGTGGTTCGAATCCACCTCTGCCCACTTCTTTTTTTTTTGATTTATACCAACAGATTGCTAAAAGCGCGAAAGTTGCTGAAAGTAATTGTTAAAGCGGGAGTAGCTCAGTTGGTAGAGCATCAGCCTTCCAAGCTGAGGGTCGCGGGTTCGAGTCTCGTCTCCCGCTCTTTTTTTTATAAAAAAGGCACATATGCCAATGTAGCTCAGATGGTAGAGCACATCCTTGGTAGGGATGAGGTCACCAGTTCGATTCTGGTCATTGGCTCGATTTCAATAATAATCCATAATAATCGAAAACATTTACGAAAATGGCAAAAGAGAATTTCGTACGGAACAAACCACACGTAAATATTGGTACTATCGGTCACGTTGACCACGGTAAAACCACGCTTACTGCGGCTATCACTACAGTATTAGCATCAAAAGGCTGGGCTCAAACACGTAGCTTTGACTCTATTGACAACGCGCCTGAGGAGAAAGAGAGAGGTATTACAATCAATACCGCTCACGTAGAGTATGAAACTGCTAATCGTCACTATGCACACGTTGACTGTCCAGGTCACGCCGATTATGTGAAGAACATGGTAACGGGTGCAGCTCAAATGGATGGTGCAATTCTTGTATGTGCTGCAACTGATGGTCCTATGCCTCAAACTCGCGAGCATATCCTTCTTGCACGTCAGGTAGGTGTACCTACTTTGGTTGTGTTTATGAATAAAGTTGATTTAGTTGATGACCCTGAATTGTTAGAGCTTGTAGAAATGGAACTTCGTGAGTTGCTTTCTTTCTACGGATTCCCTGGTGAGGAGATTCCAATTATCCAAGGTTCTGCATTAGGTGGTTTGAATGGTGATGCTGCTGGTATTGATAAAATTATGGAATTGATGGATGCTGTTGATTCATATATCCCAACTCCTGCTCGTGCTACTGACTTACCATTCTTGATGCCTGTTGAGGACGTATTCTCTATCACAGGCCGTGGTACAGTTGCTACAGGTCGTATTGAAAGAGGTGTTGTAAATACAGCTGATAAAGTAGAAATCATCGGATTAGGTGCAGAAAACTTGAACTCTGTATGTACAGGGGTTGAGATGTTCCGTAAAATTCTAGATAGAGGTGAAGCAGGTGATAACGTAGGTTTGTTGTTGCGCGGTATTGAAAAAGAAGCTATCAAACGCGGTATGGTTATCTGTAAACCAGGTAGTGTAACTCCTCACAAAAAATTCAAAGCTGAAGTTTATATTTTGAGCAAAGAAGAAGGTGGCCGTCATACTCCATTCTTCAATAACTATCGCCCTCAATTTTACTTCCGTACTACTGACGTAACTGGTATTATTAGCTTAGGTGAAGGTCGTGAAATGATCATGCCTGGTGATAACACTACTATCGAAGTAGATTTGATTTATCCAATCGCAATGGAAAAAGGTCTTCGTTTCGCGATTCGTGAAGGTGGTAGAACCGTCGGCGCGGGTCAGGTAACTGAAATCTTAGACTAATTATATAAGAAAAGTCCATCGGACCTCTTAACAAGATGTCCGATGGCTTTTTATCTTTTTTTATTTCCTATTCTAGAGGCTTAGTTCAATGGTAGAATAGCGGTCTCCAAAACCGTTGATGGGGGTTCGAATCCCTCAGCCTCTGCTAACATTCAATACGCAATGGATAAGCTAAGAGCATTATATCAAGAATATTCCGATGAGCTATTGTACAAGGTGCAATGGCCAGCGTGGGAAGAATTACAAAGTAATACAATCACTGTTTTTGTTGCCTGCATCATTATAGCCATCTTGATTGCGCTTATGGATGTTGTATTCAAATACCTGATGGGAGACCTAATCTATTCATTTTTCAATTAACAAAATCAAGGACTCATGGCAAAGGAATGGTATGTTGTAAGAGCTGTAAGCGGTCAGGAGAAAAAGGTAAAGCAATACATTGACCATGAAATTGAGCAGAATAATCTCCGTGAGGCTGTTAGTCAGGTTTTGATACCCACCGAAAAGGTATTTGAAATGCGCAATGGTAAAAAGAAAATCCGTGAGCGTACCTATTTACCTGGATATATTCTAGTAGAAGCTGATCTTTCTAACGAGCTTGTTATTCCTGTCATCAAAGATGTGCCAGGCGTAATTGGCTTTTTAGGTTCTGAAAAAGGCGGAAAACCTGTTCCTCTTCGCGCCGCAGAAGTAAACCAAATTCTAGGAAAAGTAGATGAAATGAATGACAAAGGCGAAATGCCTGAAGACCCATTCATTAAGGGTGAACCTGTAAAAGTAATGGCTGGGCCATTCAGCGGTTTTGATGGGGTGATTGAAGAGGTAAATGAGGAGAAGAAAAAGTTAAAAGTAGTTGTTAAAATATTCGGTAGAAATACACCTATTGAGCTTAACTACTATCAAGTAGAAAAAGCAGTATAATATCATGGCAAAAGAGGTTCAATTTCTTGTTAAATTACAGGTAAAAGGAGGACAAGCTAACCCTGCACCACCTATCGGACCTGCATTGGGTTCTAAAGGTGTGAACATCATGGAGTTCTGTAAGCAATTTAATGCAAGAACCCAAGAGAAAGTAGGACAAGTTCTCCCTGTGATTATCACTGTTTATTCCGACAAGAGTTTTGAGTTCGTCATTAAAACACCTCCAGCCGCTGTGCTTTTAATGGACGCTGCAAAAATCAAATTAGGGTCAACTGAGCCTAACCGTAAAAAAGTGGGTAAAGTAACTTGGGCAGATGTGCAAAAAATTGCAGAAATCAAAATGCCAGATTTGAATGCGTTCACAATTGAATCTGCGATGAAAATGATCGCAGGAACAGCAAGAAGTATGGGACTTACAGTTGAGGGGACTCCTCCTTGGCAAGCATAAGAACCAAATTTAGAGGAAATTTTTTGTAAAACTCGAATTGTCGTACAACAAAGTACACAAAACAGATGGGAAAAACAGCAAAAAAACACACAGCAGCAGTGGCAGGAGTAGAGAAGAACAAATTCTACTCTCTTACTGAGGCTTGTAACTTGGCGAAATCAGCGTCTTATGTGAAATTCAATGCTTCCGTGGATATTCATGTAAGATTAGGAGTTGATCCAAAACAAGCGAATCAGATGGTCAGAGGAACGGCAACCCTACCTCATGGTACGGGTAAAGAGGTAAGAGTATTGGTGCTTACCACCCCTGACAAAGAAGCCGCAGCGAAGGAAGCCGGAGCCGAACACGTAGGATTAAATGACTACATCGAAAAAATTCAACAGGGTTGGACTGACATTGATGTAATTATTTGTTCTCCCGATGTAATGGCTCAGGTGGGTAAATTGGGGCGTATCTTAGGACCTCGTGGCTTGATGCCGAATCCTAAGAGTGGAACCGTTACACCGGATGTTGCAACAGCAGTAAAAGAAGTAAAAGCAGGTAAAATTGATTTTCGCGTTGATAAAACGGGTATTATCCATGCATCTGTTGGTAAAGTTTCTTTCACAGCCGAGCAACTTACGGAAAACGCAACAGAACTTTTGAATGTTTTGTCAAAATTGAAACCACAAACATCGAAAGGTATTTATTTCAAAGCCATTCACATCGCATCTACGATGGGACCAGGTATTAAAGTTGATAAAGCATCTGTTCAAGGACTCTAACAACGAATTAACATGACTAAAGAAGAAAAAGTACAATTAGTTCAAGAGTTAGTCGGGCAGTTTCAGCAATATCCTAACTTCTATGTTACTGACACAGAAGGCATGAACGTTGCTCAAGTAAATAAACTGCGCAGAGCTGCTTTTGAAGCAAAAATACCCATGAGGGTTGTAAAGAATTCTTTGATTAAAAAGGCTTTAGACCAATTAGAAGGTGATTATACAGAGGCTTATCCTGCTTTGAAGCGTCAGTCCGCTGTATTCTTTACGAACGAAATTGCGTTTAAAGATGTTGCAAAACTAATCAAAGATTTCCGTAAAGGTGGTGCAAAGCCAGAGTTAAAAGTTGCTTGTATTGATTCAACTGCGTTTATTGGTGATGATCAACTAGATGCACTTACAAAGTTGAAATCAAAAAAGGACTTACTTGGCGAAGTGGTTGGATTGTTGCAAAGCCCAATGTCAAATGTTATGGGAGCATTGCAATCTGGCAGCAATATTCTTACAGGTGTGCTTAAATCACTTGCAGAGAAAGAATAACTTTTTTTTTAATACTAGGAGGAAACACAAAATCAAATTCCTTTGTCTTTCTTCTATTCGTAGTATATTTTATTTTTTTCATTCAATATCAACTGTTTAAATTTTACATAAAATGGCAGATTTGAAGGCACTTGCCGAAACATTAGTGAATCTTACGGTTAAACAAGTAAACGAACTAGCCGATATTTTGAAAGAGGATTATGGTATCGTTCCTGCTGCTGCTGCTGCACCTGTTATGGTTGCTGCTGCGGGTGGAGATGCTGGTCCTGCTGCTCCTGTTCAAACAGAATTCGATGTAGTTTTGGTTGCTGCTGGTGCAGGTAAATTGAACGTAGTTAAAGTTGTTAAAAATATTACAGGTCTTGGTTTGAAAGAGGCTAAAGACTTAGTAGATGTTGCTGGTTCTAAAATTAAAGAAGCGGTTTCTAAAGAAGAAGCTGAATCTATCAAAGCTCAATTGGAAGAAGCTGGCGCAACTGTAGAAGTTAAGTAATTTATTGCCAAGGTAGGCACTAAATTGGTAGATAGACCTGTTTGAAAAAACAGGTCTATCTCAACGTTTACAAATATTGCATGACTCCTTCTATTTTCTGAAAAAAATAGATGAAAAAATATAAAGAGTAGCTAATCTTTTGATATCTATTATCAAATAAATCATCTAAGCTATTCAAAAATTGACTGTTACTTAGGTCTCAACCCTCAAAAATATAAAAGCTTGGCAAGCATTAGTAAAAATCAAAGAATTTCGTTCTCAAAAATTCGAAAAGTAGTAGATTATCCTGACTTCTTAGAGGTTCAGTTGAAGTCTTTCGCTGAGTTTTTACAAGTTGATACGCCACCCGAAAAGCGTAAATCGGAGGGGCTATTCAAGGTGTTTAAAGAAAACTTCCCTATCAAAGATGCTAGGGAAAACTTTGTGCTAGAGTTTCTGGACTACTACATTGACCCCCCTAAATATTCAATTGAGGAATGTAAAGAAAGGGGCTTATCTTATACACTTTCTTTGAAGGCTAAACTCTTCTTGGAATGTACAGATAAAGAAAACGAAGATTTTGATACGGTTACGCAAGACGTATATCTTGGAAATATTCCTTATATGACCCCGCACGGAACGTTCATCATTAATGGTGCTGAACGTGTCGTAGTAAGTCAGTTGCATCGTTCACCTGGTGTGTTTTTTGGAATGTCTTTCCATTCGAATGGGACAAAATTATACTCTGCTCGTATTATTCCTTTCAAGGGGTCTTGGATTGAATTTTCTACAGACGTGAACAACGTCATGTATGCATATATTGACCGTAAGAAAAAGTTCCCTGTAACTACTTTGCTTCGTGCAATTGGTTATAGTTCTGATAAAGATATTTTGGAAATCTTTGGTCTTGCTGAGGAATTAAAAATAAATAAGCAAAACCTTAAAAAAGCATTAAATAGAAGGCTTGCAGCGCGTATTTTGAAAACATGGCAGGAGGATTTTGTAGATGAAGGAACTGGGGAGGTGATTTCGATTACGCGAAATGATGTTATTTTCGACCGCGACCATATTTTGAGCAAAGATGATTTAGATGTTGTTGCCGATTCTGGGGTAGCATCTATCATGTTAATTGCCGAAAATGATAAAGCAGACGAATATTCTATCATCTATAATACGCTTCAAAAAGACAACTCAAACTCTCAAATGGAAGCGGTAGATATGATTTACCGTCAGTTGAGAAATGCAGAGCCGCCCGATGAGGAAACGGCAAGAAGCGTAATTGATAAATTGTTCTTTAGCGATAAACGTTATGATTTAGGTGATGTAGGACGTTATCGTTTGAATAAAAAACTTCACGAACACTTTGAAGAAAGAAGTTTGGTACTAACTCGTAAAGATATTATTCGAATCGTAGAATATCTTGTCGAGCTACTAAATAGCAAAGCTTTTGTGGATGATATTGACCATTTGAGTAATCGTAGGGTAAGAACAGTAGGGGAGCAGTTATATGCTCAATTTAGTGTTGGGCTTGCTCGTATGGCGCGTACTATTCGTGAGCGTATGAATATCCGTGATAATGAGGTATTTACGCCAACAGAATTGATTAATGCACGTACGCTATCAAGTGTAATTAACTCTTTCTTTGGTACGAATCAGTTAAGCCAGTTCCTTGACCAAACCAATCCTTTGTCTGAACTTACGCACAAACGTCGTGTTTCAGCCCTCGGACCAGGTGGTCTTTCTCGGGAACGTGCAGGCTTTGAGGTACGTGACGTTCACTATACGCATTATGGTCGTTTGTGTCCAATCGAAACACCTGAAGGTCCTAACATCGGTTTGATTTCTTCGCTTTGTACTTATGCAAGGGTAAATGATATGGGCTTTATTGAAACGCCTTATCGTAAAATCGAAGATGCAAAAGTTTCGATGGCTGCTACTTATCTAAGTGCTGAGGAAGAAGATGGGCTGAAAATTGCACAGTCTAATACGCCGATAGATTTGGAAGGAAATATCGAAACTGACCGTGTTCGCGCTCGTTCAGAAGGTGATTTCCCGATTGTAACGCCTGCTGATGTTACTTTCATGGATATTGCGCCTAACCAAATCGTATCTGTTGCAGCTTCTTTGATTCCTTTCCTAGAAAATGACGATGCAAACCGTGCCTTGATGGGTTCGAATATGCAACGTCAAGCGGTGCCTTTGTTAAAAGCAGAAGCTCCGATTGTGGGTACAGGAATTGAAGACCGTGTGGCAAGGGATTCTCGTGCATTGTTGGTGGCTGAAGGAGCAGGCATTGTAGAATATGTAGATGGTTCAAAAATTACCATTTCTTATGACCGCACGGATGCTCAGGAGTTGATAAGCTTCAAGTCAAGTGTAGTTACTTATAAAATTCCAAAATTCCGTAGAACCAACCAAGATACAACCATTAACTTGCGCCCTATCGTAAGAACAGGTGATAGAGTTGAAAAAGGTACAGTTCTTTGTGATGGCTATTGTACGGAAAATGGAGAACTAGCATTAGGGAAAAACTTGTTGGTGGCTTTCATGCCTTGGCAAGGGTACAACTTTGAAGATGCGATTGTAATTTCAGAGCGTGTAGTGGCAGAAGATGTGTTTACTTCGGTTCACATTGAAGAATTTGAGCTACAAGTTCGTGATACAAAACGTGGAGAAGAGGAGTTAACCAAAGAAATTCCTAACGTAAGTGAAGACGCTATCAAACACTTAGATGAATATGGAATGATTCGTGTGGGTGCAGAGGTACGTCCTGGCGATATTTTGATTGGAAAAATTACTCCTAAAGGAGAAACTGATCCTACTCCTGAAGAAAAATTGCTTCGTGCAATCTTCGGGGACAAAGCAGGTGATGTGAAAGATGCATCTTTACGTGTACCTCCTTCCACAAAAGGGGTTGTTATCGAAAAAATGCTTTTCTCCAAAGAGAAAAAAGAGCTGAAAGGCAAAGGAAAAGAGCGTAAAATCTTAGATGAGTTGCAAGAAAAACGCGACCATGATCTCGAAAAACTCAATCAATCTATGAGAAATAAATTGGTTAGTTTGTTGGAAGATGTGAAATCAATGGGCGTAAAAAATAGATTTGGTGAAGATTTGGTGCGTTCTGGCGTGAAGTTTTCCGCAAAAACCATCGAAACCTTCAATTATCTTGACCTTGTTCCAGGTAACTGGACAAATGACCCTGTAAAAAATGACCAGTTGGAAAAATTGTTCATCAATTTCAAACGTCGTTACAACGAAATCGAAGGGAAATGGAGACGTGATGAGTACCAAATCAAGAGCGGTGATGAGTTGCCTTCTGGTATTTTGAAACTTGCTAAGGTGTATGTTGCGAAAAAACGTAAACTGAAAGTAGGGGATAAAATGGCAGGACGACATGGAAATAAAGGGGTTGTAGCGAAAATTGTACCTGCGGAAGATATGCCTTTCTTGGACGATGGAACACCCGTTGATATCGTCTTGAATCCACTAGGGGTACCTTCTCGTATGAACTTGGGTCAGGTGTACGAAAGTATCTTGGCTTGGGCGGGTAAGAGATTAGGCGTGAAATTTGCGACACCTATTTTCGATGGCGCAACCATGAATGATGTAAATTATTACCTTGATAAGGCAGGACTTACAGAATTTGGTTACACGCATTTGAACAATGGTTTGACAGGAGATAAATTCGCTACCAAAACAACGGTAGGGGTAATCTATATGTTAAAACTGGTTCACTTAGTTGACGATAAGATGCACTCCCGTTCTATCGGACCATACTCGCTTATTACACAACAACCTTTGGGTGGTAAAGCGCAGTTTGGTGGTCAGCGTTTTGGTGAGATGGAGGTATGGGCATTGGAGGCTTTCGGTGCTTCTCATATCTTGCGCGAAATGCTTACCGTAAAATCTGATGATGTGATTGGTCGTGCAAAAGTGTATGAAGCTATCGTAAAAGGAGATGTATTACCTCAACCAGGTATTCCAGAATCTTTCAACGTATTGATGCACGAACTTCGTGGCTTGGCATTAGAAGTAACCTTGGATTAAGTTCTAAGCATTTTTATAAAATAAAAGAACCGTTTTCATGCAATTTGCGTGAAAACGGTTTTTCTTTTCCTTTCATCTTTTCCTTACGTTTCTATTTCCTTTTATCAAAGAATCCGTATCTTTGCCCTGCATAGTTTTCGCTATTGCTTCTACTTTTTGTTAATATATACCATCTTATTCTATGTCAAAATCAGCTACTTACTCAAAGCTACAAACGTTTGTTCGTTTTTTCTTGTTTTTATTTGCAATGTGTTCTATCGTTTTTGCTCAAAATATTGAAAAAAGAGGAAGGCAGAAACGAAAACGAATAGACAAAAATAACCTAGCGGAAGTGTTACCGATGGTTGTGCCAAGCATGGTGAATTTCCAAGCACTTGCAGAATATGAGCTTGCCCACCCACCTGCACCTAGACCGCCTCGCGATATGGAGGAAGATGAAGATGAAAAAGAGAAAATCCGTAAATTTAGGGCACCACGCCCAAGTCAAGCGGCTCGACTAGCAACAAATGCGCTGAGTACATCTAACAATAACACAGTGCTTTCACCGATTCCTGTAACTACTATTCAGGGTTTAAATGATGGTGGTTCTGTTATTCCGCCTGACATTGGAGGGGCGGTTGGACCTAATCACTTGGTAGAAACATTGAATGACAGGATTCGCATTTTTACGAAAACAGGAACCACATTATCTACGGTTTCATTAGACGCATTTTGGGCAGGTACGGGCGGTATTGCAAGCCCTAATATGTTTGACCCCAAAGTGTTATACGATCCTTATAATAATCGCTTCATTATGACTGCTTGCGGTGATGCACAAAGTAGCAATTCTGCCATTTTTGTGGCAGTTTCCCAAACCGCAAACCCTACTGGAACATGGCACAAATATCGTTTTGATGCTGATGCTAACAATACAAACTGGTTCGATTATCCGAGTATTGGTTTTAACAATAAATGGATTGTGGTAACGGGAAATATGTTTACCAATTCCAATAATAACTTTGTCCATTCCAAAATTTTTGTTTGTAATAAAGCAGATTTGTATGCAGGAACGGGAACTTTGTCTAATACTTTTACAACTACGAATGCCTTTACCATTTGTCCAGCGATTACCTATGATAATTCTGCTGCTTTGAATATGTATATGGTGGCAACGATTACAGGAAACACGGGAGGAAGTGGTGCGCTGCGCTTGTTTACGATTAGTGGAGCGGTAGGTAGCCCTGCTTTTGCATCAGGGAATTATATTTACGGACCTAGTTGGAGTGACCAAGGCCCCAATGCACCACAACAAGGAACAACTAACCGCATTTCTACCAATGACGACAGAATGCAAAATGCGGTCTATCAAAATGGTTCGCTTTGGTGCGCACATACGGCTTATCTCCCTACCAGTTATCCGAATCATTCAGGGGTGCAATGGTGGCAAATTAATCCTGCGACTAATACTTTACTACAAGTTGGGCAAATCGAAGATACTGCAGGAACTGCTTATTACGCTTTTCCAAGTATTGCCGTAAATAGCAACAATGACGCGCTTGTGGGCTTTACCCAATTTTCGCCCAATATGTTTGCTTCTGCTGCCTATGCCTATCGCTCCAATTCTGACCCCTTAAATACCATGCAAGTGCCGCATGTGTATAAAATGGGCGAAGCAACTTATTATAAAACTTTTGGCGGAAGTAGAAACCGTTGGGGCGATTATTCTAGCACTTGTGTAGATTCAAATGGGGTTACTTTGTGGACAATTCAAGAATACGCGGAAAGCCCTGCAAATACTTGGGGAACTTATTGGGCAAAAGTGGAGCCACAAACACCTTATTGCACAGGAACTTTGACCCTCGCTGCTTGCCCAGGTACTTTTGATGATGGTAGCAGTAGCAATGATTATAGCAATAATATGAGCTGTAATTGGTTAATTCAACCCTTAAATGCGACAAGCATCACCTTGAATTTCAGCCAGTTTAATGTTGCCGCAGGAGATAGCGTAAAAGTATATAACGGAAATAGTGCGGTTGCACCTTTATTGGGGGCTTTTTCGGGGTCAACTTTACCGCCAAGCCTTACAAGTACAGGGGCAACCATGTTTGTGAAATTTGTAACCAATGCAAGCGGAACTGCCGCAGGTTGGGCAGCGAATTATAGTTGTAACGTTTCTAATCCAGGCGGGCAGTTATCTTGTAATAGTTTGACAACCTTAACGACTTGCTCAGGCACAGTAGCAGATGGAAGCGCGAGCAACGATTATGATGATTTCTTAAATTGTTCTTGGTTAATTTCGCCTAGCCCTGCGGCGGCTAGTATTTCTTTGACTTTTACGGATTTTGCCACAGAATCGGGCTACGATTCCGTAAAAGTATATGATGGCGTTTCTGCGGCTGCGCCCTTATTAGGTGGATATAGTGGTACAAGCCTTCCCCCAACATTAACGGCAAATAGTGGCAAAATTTTCATTACTTTCCAATCAGATGTAGCTGTAACAGATGCAGGCTGGTCGGCAAATTATGTTTGTACCCCTTGCGCCACTCCTAATACGCCCACAATTTCAGCAAGTCCCGCTTTGGCGATTTGCCCTGGGCAATCCACGACTTTAACGGCAAGTGTAACCGCTTGCTCAAATTGTACCTATTCTTGGTCAACGGGAGCAACAACTAATTCAATTACCACCTCTGCGGCAGGAAATTATACGGTAACAGTAACAAATATTTGTGGTTCAAGTGCGACTTCTGCAAGTTCTACCGTTGTAGTTAATTCGATACCTAGTGCAACTGCTTCAAATATAGGAACTTATTGTGTAGGAAATACCATTCAACTCAATGGCGGCGGCGGTAGTACTTACGCTTGGGCAGGTCCGAATGGATTTACTTCCACCCTCCAAAATCCTACGATTGCCAATAGTACAGCGGTAATGGCAGGAACTTATACGGTGACAGTTACGCAAAACGGTTGTACAAATACCGCAACTACGAATGTTACAGTTAATGCTTCTCCTGCTGCAACTGCCTCAAATACAGGAGCTTATTGCATAGGAAATACGGTTCAACTTAATAGTGGTGGTGGCGGAACTTATGCTTGGGCAGGTCCGAATGGATTTACTTCTGCCCTTCAAAATCCTACGATTACCAATAGTACAGCCGCAATGACAGGGGCTTATACGGTGACAGTTACGCAAAATGGTTGTACGAATACGGCAACAACAAACGTTACCATAAACTCCTTGCCTGCTGCAACTGCTTCAAATACAGGGGCTTATTGCGTAGGAACTACCATACAACTCAATGGCGGTGGTGGTGCTACTTATGCTTGGGCGGGTCCGAATGGATTTACCTCCGCGCTTCAAAATCCTACAATTTCCAATAGTACCGCAGCGATGGGGGGAACTTATACGGTGACAGTTACGCAAAATAATTGCACAAATACAGCAACTACAAATGTAACTATCAATGCTTTACCTACGGCATCTGCCACAAATACAAGCCCTGTGTGTGAAGGACAAGGGGTAATTTTGAATGTAAATGCTACGGGAGGAACCTCATACAGTTGGGCGGGACCTAATGGATTTACTTCTACTTCTCAAAATCCTGTCCTCAATAATACGACTTTGGCAATGGTGGGAACTTATACGGTAACGGTCTTAAACACAACGACAAATTGCAATAAAACAGCTACAACTTCTCTTACAATTAACGCGGCTCCTACGATTGCAGCAAATTCCATCAATCCGATTTGTGCAGGTGCTGCGCTGAATTTAACAGCAACGAGCAGCCCTAATACTACCTCATGGATTTGGACGGGACCTAATGCTTATACTTGTACGACTACTACGGTTTGCACGATTCCCAATGTAACCAATAATAATGCAGGAGTTTATAGCGTAATTGCTTATTCCTCAGTAGGTTGTAATTCTGCGCCTTCTTCGGTGAATGTAGTGGTGAATCAAAACCCTGTGCCAGTTGTTTCGGCAAATGATACAATCGCTTGTGAAAATACGATGGTGCAGTTATGTGCAACAGGAACAGGGACTTTTGCTTGGCAATTTAACAACAACAACGTTTCCAACCAAAATTGTTATACAATAAACAACATTTTGGCAAGCCAAGCAGGAAATTATACGCTTACTTTCACTGATGCAAATGGCTGCTCTGGTACAAGTTCTTTGACAATCAGCGTATTACCTTCGCCAAATGTTATCCTTACTAGTAATAGTCCCGTTTGTGAACATCAAACCTTGACGCTTTCTGCTACTGGTGGCGGCACATATACTTGGGCAGGGGCAAATGGCTTTACTTCCAACCTTGCAAACCCGAATATTACCAATGTATCCAATGCAAATGCGGGGGCGTATAGTGTAACGGTTTTAAGTGCAAATGGCTGTGAATCAACGCAAAGTATAAATGTCAGCATATTAACTACGCCTGTCGTAACAAGTAGTAACACCAGCCCCGTTTGCGAGGCTTCTCCTTTCCAATTATCGGCAACAGGCGCGTTTATCTATAATTGGACACACCTTGCATCTGGCACAACTTACACTGGTTCTCCTATCAATGTAACGGCAAGTACGGCAACACAAGGCACTTATCAAGTAATTGGTTTGGCGGGAAATGGTTGTAAAGATACAGCTACTACTAACGTGATAGTCAATGCTTTACCTTTGGCAAATGCAGGGACAAATACATGGATTACGATAGGAGGAAGTACTACCTTATCAGCAACAGGGGGCGGCACTTATTCTTGGAATCCTCCAACGGCATTAAGTTCTACTAATACAGCAAATCCTGTTGCATCGCCTACCGTTACTACTACTTATACTGTTCATGTAACAAGTTCTGATGGTTGTATTGCCGCAGATTCGGTAACGATTTTTGTTGCGCCCGTTTCCGTAGAAAATGGTTTGCCCGCACAAAGTTTCAACATTTTCCCTAATCCTACCGAAAAAGAATTAAACATTCGTGCCGAAGGCTTGGAAAATGGAAAATATTCCTTTGAATTGATAAATGACCTAGGGCAAAGCGTATTACGTGCCGAAAGCCAAGTGTTCGATGGGAAAATTTCGCTGAATTTGCAACTCGACAAATTAGCGGCAGGCGCATATTCTTTGAAAATCACTTCGAATAAAGGCTATGTTGTGCAAAAAATTGTGAAGGAATAGGAAGTAGTGAAAAACGAATAGTGAATAATAACATTAAGTGGTTGATAATTAATCGTTTAGTTGTGTATTATTTCTTTCGTTTTTTACTCACTTGTGCTTATCGTATAAATTTAAGTGCTGTTTTATCTGTTTGCTTACTTTATACTGTAAACTAACCAAAATTTCTTATTTTTTAGCGTGGGACTTAAGTCCTGCGCTAAAAAATAAGAAATTTTACAGTATATATAACCTCATTTCATGAGGTGAAATGTGCTATTTCAACGACTATTTCCTTTCCTTGCGAATCAACTCCCACACTTTTTCATTATAGTTTGCTTTTGTAATCCCTGTCAATTTTTCTAGCACCCGATAATAATTTTCATTATCTGTGGGATAGGTGCCACAGTTGAGCAATTCCCAAACGCCAGAAAAGCCTTTTTCTTTTTCAATCTTCTTGATTATCAAGGCATTTACTACATAGTCCACCATCAAATGTTTCGATTTGTTTTCTCCAAAATCTTTTGGATTTTCTTTGTCTTCCGCCCAATTTTCTTGCGGATTTGTGGCAACTTTCAGTAGAAACTGCTGAAGAATCTCTTCCCAAGAAAAGCCCCAACTTCCACCATATAAATAGGCACAACCTTCATCTATGGGCTTATACACCTTATTCCTTGAGACAACAAGACTCAACCTATCATGCCACAAATCATGCGGGTCAAAATCCCCAAACTTATCTTGCCCTAACACCATAATTTGCTTATTTCCTACTTTCGCTGCAAAAATTCCTTCTGCTTCGCCATTGTAGTCAGATTTGTAATTCAAGCCTATCAAATTTTGCGCCTCCAGAAAACCTTCGCAACAATAAATGTTGGTTACATTGTCCACGATTTTAAGTTTTTCATCAAAAGAAGCCGTGAGTTTTTGGTAAGCTGCTGCCTTCTTATTATCCAATACATTCTTATAATGAAAAGTTATATTGCCAATTTTTCTTGCCTTCCAACCCTCCGTATTTTTAGCTAAGACCGAAGAAAAAATAAATTTTTCTTTTATTTTTTGTGCAATTAGCTGAAAATTAGCCCTTAACAAGGCTTTATTTTCTTGTATGC
>JBJXHA010000630.1:0-8034 GCA_046160275.1 Bacteroidia bacterium
GTAAGCCCTTTTTCTAATCTTTTTTTGCGAACTACATTCCCAAGTAGTTTGTGCGCTTCTGTTTTGCTATCTGTCATAATAACTGAGTATATAATAAGTAAATAAAATAGGAGTTCTTTAGTCTTTATACGTTTATGATGAGAAAAAAGATAAAGGTAACGCAAAAGTAAATATTTTTCTTGACATAAGTTAAAAAAAACTTGATTTTTGTGTAACTTTTAGGAATGAATGGGCGTTAAAACCTTCAGATAGATAAAAAAAACAATCAAGAGATTTTTTTAAAAGACAAAAATAATTATTCGCTCTCAAAAATTCAGCTAACTAGCCTTTGTTTTGAAGTAAAGTAAATAAAAGTTTTAAAAATTTATAAAAAACCAAATAAAAATCCATTCTCACTTACTTTATACCATCAAATTATTACATTTAATCTTAACGCTTATGCTTACAAATCAATTTGCTTTTGTGGATTACGAAAGTTATCCCAATTTTCACAAAAAGCACGACATTAGCGAATTAGCGGGCTTAATTTTATTCTTAGGCTGCCAACAGACTAAAATTCCCATAGAACTCGCGAAGAAACTACAGCCTCTAGGTAAAGATGTTCATTACATTTGCATTGGAGAAATAAGTAAAAACAACTTGGATTTTCATTTATCCGCATACTTGGGCATGTATCATTCTTCTCTATCCCTTGATTATGAATTTATTATTTACGCTAATGATGCAGGATATGACCATTTACTTATATACCTTACCAAAGAATTAGGAAGAAAATGTACGAGGATTCAGGCAGAAGAAGAAGAACTTTCGCAACAAGAATTGACCGTTGTTAAAACGATTGCGCTTGACAAAGAGCAAAGTTACCATGATACCGAAGCGGATAAGAGAAAAGTACTAGATTTGTGTAGAAACATTAAACGAATTACTGAGAAAAACCGCCCCAAAACGCGCGAAAAACTTATTTCCTTCATCGAAGATTACCTTAAGAATCATGATAACGGTTACTCATCAGAACAAAATCTCTCCATCTTGATGCGATTTGGATACATTAAGTTGAATCAAAGTATGCTATGTTACAACCTCACACAAGTAGCATAACTTATAGTCCTTCTCCATAAAATGCGATGAGTGCCTAAAAAGTAGGCACTTATTCGCATTTTCTTTTCAAAAAGTGTAACTTTGTGTTACAAAAAGGTACAATTATTTTGAAAAATAACCTTCGAGGTTGATGACATTGGAAACAGATGAAGGATTCCGATAAATTCACATTCTTATCACCAAAAACATGAAACGACTTTCTTTTTTCTCAAAACTCGCTTTTCTGATTAGCCTTTTTTGCACACACTTTCCTGTTTTGGGGCAATATAAAAACAGCCAGTATGTTGATATTGAGGGAATTAAAATTCATTATCGAATATGGGAAGCGAACCATGAACAAGCAAAAAAAGGCAAGGTATTAATGATTCATGGCTTTTGTGGCTCTACTTTTTGTTGGCGCAAAAACATTGATACGCTCACAAATAGCGGCTATACGGTGGTTGCGGTGGATTTGCCGCCTTTTGGTCATAGCGATAAACGAAGCGGAATTAACCATTCGATTTCGGCACAAGCGGAATTGATGGGCGTTTTTATGGATTTTTTTGATGCGACTCACCTTCAAGATACAAGCCAATGGGTTTTGGTGGGTCATTCGATGGGGGCGGCAGTTAGTGGAGCTATTCTTTCTAATACGCCTGAAAATATTCGTGCTTGTGTGTTGGTTGATGGCTTAGTGTTGCGTCCGATGAAAGAGCCAAATTTTTGGCGCAAGGCTTTGGCTTCGCCTACGGCTTATCGTTTTGGCGAATTAGCGGGGAAATTTTACTTTTTTAAGCCTAAAAAAATTCATAAATTGTTGATTACGTTTCAAGGGCAAATTCCAGAAAAAGAAGTAGTTGAGGGTTATTTATCAAATTTAAATGCAAAAGGTACGGCAGGTGGCATTTTAGAAATGAGTGCAAGTTCCGAAAAATTCGCTTATAGCGAACAAGACATCAAAATTCCCATGCTTATTATTTGGGGTGAAAAAGATGTGGTGATTCCGATTGAAAATGCAGAAAAATTTCGCCCAAAAGTGCCTCATGCAGAATATGTCAAAATTACAGGCGCAGGACATTGTTCGATGGAAACGCATAGTAAAGAAGTAAATGCCGCAATCATGAAGTTTTTAGGGCAATAAATTAGTCCTCCTTCCTCCCAATTTCATCAATCAAATCTTCGTATTTTTTATCAATTTTTTGAACAGAAACATTAGGCAAAGGATGCAGTAATTTTGTTCGCTCTCCGCGTGAATTTTCCTCTATCATTTCAATATCTGTGGTATATAAATGCCGCAACAAACGCTGCATATCCACAATTACTTGCTCTTTGGGAATCTCTATGGCTGTTTTTTCCAAATAAGTACGCTTTAATTTATGTTTGCGTGCTGCCTCATCTCCTTTTAAATAAATAGAGTTCAAGGGATAAGTATATGAAAAATTTAACTCGAATTTAGACTTTTCTATCTCCCCTCTTCTCGTAGATTTCCCTAAAATATAGTAAACCCGAATACGAGATAAATCGCTGTAAGTCAATTCAATCGTAATTTCTTCTGGAAGGAGAAATCGCATTACCCATGCTTCCAAAGGAAACTTAGGTTGTGTATAATTTTCTTTGATAATAAATTTATCGTCATAACATAATAAAGTAGCCTCTTGGTATTTTTTGAGGGGAAAGCTGATTTTTAAGATGATACCCGCGATGAGAAAAGAAAGACCAAAGCTCATGGCGATTACTGCCATCATATCGGGAACATGAAACAGAAATGCTCCGATTCCTAAAGGGATAATCATACTTAAATAAATGCTTGCGTAGGAATATTTTGCGCCAATGAGGGTGTGTAAGGAAAACAAAAATAGGGCGACTGTCAAGGCAACAAGCGTAGCACAAGCCACAACTTTACCCAAAATCGCCGCACTTAAAGTACAGATAATTGCTATTCCAAAGCTAAGGTTTGCTTGATATGCCTCCCATTTTTTGTTAAAAGGCGTTTGAATAGAAAATGAGGCAATAAGTTCTGTTTCCATAAGCAATTGAAAATAGTTAAAAATGGATAATGAGGTTAAAAGGTTGTTTTTTTACTCTATTGATTATTAGGGATTTACTGTAGTTTTTATTCTCATAAAGTTACACCAACTACTCTATAAGCGCAGCATTTGTTCCCTGCTAACTGTTCACTGATAAGTATTCGGTAATAATTAGTTTATGTTAATATTTCACCCAAAACATTGATAATAAGTAAATTAAAAGCATTTTCCATTTTCCATTTTTCATTATCAATTATCCATTACTTAACTGTTCACTGATAACTGTAAAAGCCATTTCAGGACTCAATTCCTTCATACAGTTAAAATGTCCTTTGGGGCAAGCGTTTCTTCCCATTTTGGTACAAGGACGACAAGCTAAGTCTTTGACTTCCAAGTTGTAATATTCCGTTTGATAAGGCGTGAAGCCCAAAACAGGCGCAGTACTCCCCCAAATCACAAAAATTTTCTTTTGCAAAGCGGCAGAAATGTGCATAAACCCCGTATCATGCGCAATGACACAGTTCGCTTGTTGAATGAGGGCAGCAGAGGCAAGCAAATTCGTTTTTCCTACTGCATTATAAAAAGGGATAGTTAATTGATTTGCAATGAATTGTGCTTCTGAAATATCTTCTTTTCCGCCAATTAATACCACAGGTTTTTGCAATTGATTGAGCAAGCTAACAAAATATTCGGGTAGCCATTTTTTTGTCATAAATTTTGCCCCCAAAACTACTGCAATCGCTTCGGATAAGTGCGTAAAACCTTCCTTTTCCGCATTTAACGTTACTTCTTCCGCCAAGCCTTTCGGCAAAAAATAATCTAGCCCTTCCTTATCTAGGCTAATTCCCAAACCAGTCAAGGTTTCCCCATATCGCGTAACCGTATGCCCCAAATTTTGCTGCTTCTGCCCTAAAAAAACCATCGCAAATTTTTCGAGGTTCTTTTTATTATAAGAAGAGGAAGGTACTTGCAACAAGGTTTTGAACCAAAAAGTCCGCAAATTATGATGCAAATCTAGGACATAATCGAATTTTTCGGCACGTAGCGTTTTTATTAATTGCCAAAAATCCCCTTTCTCCAAAGTATGAATTTTCGACACATAAGGATTCGGTACTAATAAATCTCGAAAAGCGATTTTGGTAACATAATGAATTTCGCATTGTGGTAACGCCTTTTTGATGCTACGAATGACAGGCGTTGTCAGCACAATATCGCCAATAGAGCTGAAACGGATAATGAGTATTTTTTGGAAAGGCATTATGCAAATATTTTCGGTAAAAAAATAATCCCCCAAACGATTCCACAAAAAATGACACTTAATAATACCGCGCCTGCGGCTACGTCTTTGCATTTTTTTGCAAGCGGATGAATTTCGGGAGAGGCTAAATCTGTGAGAAATTCGAGGGCGGTGTTGATTCCTTCTGCCAACAATACCATGCCCATGCAAATCAATAAAAAGCACCATTCATTCGCATTGAGTTCATAATAAAAACTCAATGCAACTAAGGCAATTACTGCAAAAAGATGGACTTGCGCATTTTTTTGCGTACTAAACAGCGTATAAATGCCTTCAAAAGCATAGCCAAAACTGCGAATACGCCCTTTGATAAATTGAAACATGAGTGAGTTTTTGATTATGAAATGTCATTTTGGGCTAGGGTTCGCAACTTTTAGAAAGTTGCGAACCCTAGCCCAAAATGACATTTCTACTTTATTTGTCGTTCTCTTACTTTTACTGCGGGATTCCCTTGATAAATGCCGTAGGCTTCGAGGTCTTTGTTTGCGACAGAAGAAACGCTCAAAATTGCGTGACTTTTGATGCGTACATTGGGACAAACCACCGATTTTGCGCCCACCCAAGCCCCATCTTCAAGGGTAATTTCCCCAATAACGAGGTCAAAGGCCACTTTTTTGTAGTTATGATTGCCCGTTAATAGCATCGCACCCTGCGAAATACACACATGATTGCCAATTGCGATGTCTGCCAAATTGTCAATCCAAACATTTTCGCCTATCCAAACATGATCGCCAATGCTTAAACGCCACGGATATTTGATGCTCACACTCGGTTTGAGTACCAAGCCTACCCCTACCTTTGCCCCAAATAAGCGCAGTATTTTTGCCTTGATACCCGAAAAGGGAAGTAGTGCAGAATTAAAAAAAACTGAATTAACATAATGCCATGCAATCCTTTTTAAGAAGCCGCCCCCTGGCTCGTACCATTTGTTCTCGAATTTAGATAAGTCTGTTTGCATCTTTTGTGTGGAATATCATGGGGCAAAGATAGCAGGTTTTTTGTAATTCCTTGTTGGTTTTGATGCGGGAAATTCGTAATTTTGCGGCAAATTTAGGAATCATTCATTATTTAAAATATTTTTCACAATGGCAGGAAATATCACTTTCACGATTATCAAGCCTGATGCCGTAAGAAACGGACACACAGGTAAAATTGTTGACCACATCATCGCAGCAGGTTTCACCGTAAAAGCTATGAAAATGGTTTATTTAGACGAAAGAACCGCAGGTGGTTTTTATGACGTTCACCGCGAAAGACCTTTCTTCAAAGATTTAGTAGCTTTTATGACAAGTGGCCCTTGTATTCCTATGGTATTGGAAAAAGACAACGCTGTAGCTGATTTCCGCGAAACGATTGGTGCAACTGACCCACAAAAAGCGGCAGAAGGTACAATTCGTGCTTTGTATGCAAAATCTATTGATGCAAACGCAATTCACGGTTCTGATTCAGACGAAAACGCGCTTCGTGAGGCTTCTTATTTCTTTGCTTCAACAGAGATTTTCTAAGAAATAACAGTTTAATTGCAAATAGGAGTCAACAAAGGTTAAAATCTTTGTTGACTCCTATTTTGTATTTCCTTGATATACAAAGAATTAGTTTTGAATTATTTTTTCTTACCAAGCATCCCAAGCACACACTGCCGCAGAACCTAAGAGCCAACCCGCACTAAATCCGCAGCCAAAGAGATTTCCTGTTACACAAGCTCCAGCCGCAGTTCCTGCAATTGTACCTCTTACGCCACTATAACTATCATCTAAACAAGTAGAAAATTTATAAGCGGTCGCATTTCCTTGTGCATCTCCCACTTCCTTTCCATCAGCAGAATAACGAATTGCCAAGTCAGTACCTGCTGCTTTTTTGAAAGGAGTTAATAAAATAATCCCTTCTTCATGATTAATCACCCCACCGATATTAGCAGCTTTTCTCGTTGGCTTCATTGCAGTATATAACATTCCTACTTTGTTGAGTTTAGCGGTTTTGGTGTCATAATATACCACAAAAAAGTTTGCCGCTTTTGTCGTTCCTTTAAAGATTTCGGGCATTGGCAACTTTTCATCCATAATAGGAAACGCAATACAAGTAATATTAGCATTTTGGCGTATTACACGCTGAACTTCATGTAAATTCAACTTTAAACCTTTGGCTTCGGGCAAGGCTGAAAATTTGGTGATCAAGGGATCGTTGGCACGCAAAATTTCTGTTTTCAAAAAGCTATCAAAATAGGTTTTGGCTTCGTCAGCCGATTTGAATTGTTTTTGCGCTTGCAATTGTGTAGCAAACAAAACCAAAAAGAAAGCGAGGATGGAAATACGAAATACTTTCATAAGGCAGAATAAATAATAAAAGGTAAATAATGAGGTGAAAATGAATTAGTTATAAGAAAACAATGTTCATCGTTTCTTATAGGATTTTGTACGCTATTGAAAATCAATAAGTTGCAAAAAATGCGAAAATTTTGTATAAGTGTGCTATCTCTTTGAAAATTCGTGCATTTTCTAGCCGTTGTTGGTATGATGATAACCCACCAACAACGGAAAAAAATTAGCGAAATTATCAATTATTCCACGATTTCTTCTTTCGCAGGAATATTTACCCCACCCCATTCTACCACAGTAAATCCTTTGCGCTCAGGGCGTTGCGGTAAAACTTGTGCTTCGATTTCCTTTTTTTCTTGTGCTGCTTGAAAAAACATCATCACCCGAATTTGGGTTTCAGGTTGGGGTGAAATGCGAAGTTTGGCAACCTTTTCATATTCAGCACTTGCAAAATAAATCAAATTGTAAGGGTTTTGCTCCAAAATAGGCAACCAAAAAATGATAAATTCATTTGCCTCTTTTTCTGTTAAGCCTAATTGTGCCAATTTTTCCTCCAAAAAAGCAGTTGTTTCTTCCTTTTTCACCACAAAACCTTTTTCTATTTTCTCCGCAAGTTGAGTTCCTTCCATTTCCCAAAACAAACAATAATGCGTTCTTCCTGTAGCCACATTTTTTAACGTTCCATCAGGCTGCGCAATCACCTCCCAGCCTTTGTTATAGGCAGGATATGGAAACATCATGTTCCCTTCCGTCAAGTCAAGTTGTACCTTTAGGGCTTGTGTTTCAGTCGGATATAAATATAAAACGGGTTTTTTAACGGGTTGTCTATCAGGATAAGGAGGTTTTATGGGATTTTTAATAGGGTTTGTCGGGTTTTGAATGGGGGGCGTAGGTTGTGAATGAGGCGGTTTTGTCGGATTTTTAATAGGGGAAATGTCGTTTGGCTTAGGAGCAGGTTTTTTTTCGGGGAAATGAGGAAGATGTGCAAAAATTTCCGCCTCATTTTGATAAGGAAGTTTATTTACTGCCTCAAAACGCCCTTTGTCAAACTGAAGAAAGGAAAAAACGTCCTTTTCACCCTCATTTACCAAATAAAGAAAACCCGTAAAAGGCTGGTCATTGATAAAGGTAGTTATTTCCGCATTTTTATCCGACCAATATGCCATTTCGTAAGCCGTCTTAAAATAATAACTTTCCCATTTTTTTTCACCTTTGGGAATAGCGGGGCAAGTAGAAGTCAAGTACAAATTTGCCTTGGGGCGAGAAGAAGGCTTGTCACCTTCCTCATCCATCACATAACGCATCGTATTCGCATCTA
>JBJXHA010000631.1:0-11466 GCA_046160275.1 Bacteroidia bacterium
AATATCCCGAAGTATTAAAAGAAGCCGCAGAAAGTTATAGTCCTGCAGTTATGGCGAATTATTTATACGATTTAGCAAGGGATTTCAACCGTTTTTATCACGATTGCAAGGTGTTAAATCCAGAAAAGCCGCATTTAAGTGCTGCGCGTTTTGCCATTTCTACGATGGTGGGCAAGGCATTGAAAAATGGCTTGGCAACTTTGGGAATTGAAACGCCTGATAAGATGTAAATGGTTATGGAAGATAAAAACATCAATAAATACATCAGCGAAACGGGCTATTGCTCGCGCCGCGAAGCCGACCGCCTGATTGAACAAAAGCGCGTAACCCTTAATGGAAAGGTAGCGACTTTGGGCAATCGGGTGGCGGCAAAAGATGTGGTCAAAATTGATGGGAAAGTGCTTAAAAATAAGACAAAAATCGTTTACCTCGCGCTGAACAAACCGCGCGGGGTAACTTGTACCACTGACCTCAAAGACAAAACCAATATCATTGATTTTTTACGCTATCCGCACCGCGTTTTCCCGATTGGGCGGCTAGATAAGGATTCTGATGGTTTGCTTTTTTTGACAAATGATGGCGACATTGTGAATAAGATTTTGCGGGCGGGCAACGCACATGAAAAAGAATATGTAGTCAAAGTAAGTCGCCCGATTACACCCAGTTTTATTCAAAAAATGAGTGATGGGGTAGAGATTTTGGACACGATTACGCAAAAATGTAAGGTCAAACAAGAAGGTAAATTCGTGTTTCGCATTACCTTAAAGCAGGGATTAAACCGCCAAATTCGCCGCATGGCAGAAGCACTCGGCTACGAAGTAGAAAAACTTACTCGCGTGCGCATTATGCACATCACCCTTGATAAAATTCCCCTCGGAAAATGGCGATATTTCACGCCCAAAGAAATCGAAGCCCTGCAAAAAATGTTGGCAAACTCTACGAATGATTCCGCCGCTTCGGAGCTGGAGGAAGAATGAGGTAGGTTTTAATTTAGGCAGTATCTTAACAAAAGCAAAAATTCATTTTTCGGCACAGGAATTCATTCCCATACCGAAAAATGAAATTTTTATATCATACCAAACCTTTTACTCCTTCACAATTTTTGCAGTCTTTCTTTGGTTTAAATAAGTAAATTCGCAAAAATAAATACCTGCGGGTAAAGAATGAATATCAATAGTCCAATTTTTATTGCCAACAGCCTCTTTTTCAACCCGTTGCAGCACAATTTGCCCATGCGAATTTGTGATAGACAGTTTTACCTCTGCACTTTTTGGCAAATAAATAGCAATGTTCACTTCGTTTTGCGTAGGATTAGGATAGCAAATTAAGCGGCTATCTCTTGCATCCTCTGGCTGAGAAACACTTACAGGGTCTGCCTCCGTAACTTCTCTTCGCCAAACACCTCTGCCAAAAGTAGCAATATAAGCATAAACTTTTCCATTTTCATAAGCATAATCAATGTCAGTTACTAGCAAATTTTTCGGCAAACCATAGCTCCATTGGTACCAATTTGTGCCGCCATTATCCGTTTTAAAACAACCTCTTTCGGTACTTATCACAATGTTTTGTGTATTGCTAGGGTTTGCCCAAATGTCCGTAATAGGGGGGAAATTAGCGGGCAAATCACCTGTAATATTTTGCCAAACCGCACCTGCATTAAGCGATTTATATACTTTGGTTGCAGTCGTATTTACTCCACCCATCGCACAATAAACTTCCTCTGTATTTGGCAATTCCGCCCAAAAAGCGCGAGGATAAGC
The DNA here is from genome assembly GCA_046160275.1 of Bacteroidia bacterium. Taxonomy (GTDB): domain Bacteria; phylum Bacteroidota; class Bacteroidia; order J057; family J057; genus JBJXHA01. Next base: position 1,761 of record JBJXHA010000631.1, read on the forward strand.
ATTTAAGGTAGGCGAGGCAATGGTAGTCATCGTATAAGGAGAGCCATCAACATCTAAGCGTGGAATATTTCCTGAAAAATCAGGTCTTAAGGCAAAATAAACATGAGGATTAAAACCTGTTCCTACAGCCATTTCCCTGCAAGCATTGGTAAAAGGTGCAAGTGGGTTAAGGGGAGTCCATGTAGCATAATCCAAACTAATATATGCCAAAGTCCCATGCCCCGAATACAAATAATTCGCACTCACAAAATCCGTAGCAATTGGCGAGTTAAATTGACTTTGCCCCGTGTGGCTCACATTCGTTTCAATGTCTTGCCAAGTTGTTTCAACTCCTGATGCTGTCGATTTGCAACGCACAAAATCAGCTCCCCCTATTGTGCCATACACATTATTGGGATTCGTAGGATGAAATACACAATCGCCACCATCTCCGCCATACGCATATTCCCAAGCATTGGAAGTAGTGTTGTAAATCAAAATACCATTATCTTGGGTACCACAGATGATTTTTTGGGGATTTTGAGGATCAACATCTAAAAAATAACATTGCGTAATAGGCAAATAATTAATATCTCCCTGCCAATTCATGCCATCATCATTTGAAAAGAAAATGCCTCCATCATTGCCCAAAAATGCTTGCGAACCATCTGGTTTCCATGTAATTGCACATTGATCAGCGTGTTCGGCATCGGTTTGGTAAAAATTAAACCCATCATAACTATAAAAAGAGGGACCGCCACCTGCCACTACCTTATTGGGATTGGTTGGTGAAACGCCTATAATATTATCTCTAAAGCCCTGCGCCCCCCAATGAAAACCCAAAACGGGCTGCTGTTGCACATCAAAAATATTACATTTTTGCCAAGTATTTGGCGCGCCATATTGGGTAGAACGAAAAATAACCGAAGTGGTGTCGGGCGTAGCACTCGTCGCAAAATAAAAACAACTTGCATACGCAATAGCGGGATTAGAGGCAGAATACGCTAATTTAACATCGGCAGGTTGCTTGCCTTGTACCACAAAGTCATTGGTCAAAAATTGAGGAGTGGTGAGGATGGTATTGGAATAATAAGCACAACTTGGTACGCCTGTTCCTGCAAATAAATTGCGCACATATCCAATCAATACATGTGAACCATCAGAAGCAACCGCAATGTCCGTAGCAATTGTGCTAGTAGTCGGAGGCGGAATTTGAAACCAGTTGTCTCCGCCATCGGTTGAATAATAAGCACCATTTAGTCCTGCTGCATACATCCATATAGAATCATTGGGGTGATAAGCTATCTTTTCAAAGGGAACATTATCCACAGAAGGCGTACTATTGGCTTTGTTCCAAGTTGCCCCACCATCTTGCGTTTTCCAAATTCCTGCCGCACCATAAGGAGTAATCGCAGGAGAAATAGGCGAACCCGCAAAGGAAAATTCCCCTGTTCCTGCCACGATTGTTTTGGAATTGAGCGGATTCGTGGCAAAAGCACTGATAGCACGACTAGGAAGCGAGTCACTTATAGGATACCAAATTGGAATACCCGCTATCACCATGCCTTCATACAAACCTCCCGAAGCACCAGAGGCACGCAACACCGTACTATATTCTATAGCGGGTACGCGCCCCGACCATTTTCTGTATTTGGGGTCATTGGGGTGATTATTGTTATTGATAAAATCAGGACCGCGAAACTCCCAGCCGGGCGCACGCATTTTTTCGCAGGGATCTTTGGGCATTTGCGCAAGAGCTTGTTCAATTTCAGCTTGTTGCAAGCTAGTCAAGCCCGTTTGGGGATAATAAATGTCCTCAATAAATTGTTTAGAAAAGAAACCTTCGGTTTGTTCTTTTTCTTCTTCTGAAAAAAAATAAACACATTCTTGGGGAAGCTTTGAAGGGACATGAAACGGCGTTTGTGCAAGTGCAAGTACCCCAAACACTTGAAAAAAGCCTAAAAGCAAGTATTGAAATGTTTTTTTCATGATGAATAAAATAGTTAAATTATGATAAAAAGTGGGTAACGCAAGAGCGTATAACAAATTTAGGTATTTTTCTTTGTTTTTGACACTAGTCTAGGTACTTAATGCCAAAAACTATAAAAAAGCACACTTTTAGGAACGGTGATTTTATTTTGTAAGTTTGTTACGTGCGACAAAACAAAAATAAGTAATTACTTTCTAACTATTTCCCTATTTTTGTGCCGTTCATTCAACATTTTATGCACAATTTTTCGCTTTTCCTGCTTTGTTCTTTTCTTTTTCTGGCGGGAGTTTTCTCTTACCTATTACTACAAATCTTGCTTTGGCTAGCAATTCGTAGCAAAAATAGCTTGACTTATACCCGCGAATCCGTAAATATTCCCTTTTCTATCATTATTGCGGCGCGAAATGAGGCGGTGAATTTGCAAAGGTATTTGCCTTTTTTGTTGAGCCAAGTTCATGCGAAATATGAGGTAATTATTGCCTTGGATAGGTGTGAAGATAACAGTTTGGAGGTGGTAAAATCCTTTCAAATGCAGTATAAAAACCTGCGTTTTGTTGAGATTCAGACAGTTCCAGAAGGTTGGAGTCCGAAAAAATATGCCCTTACGCAAGCAATAGCGCTTGCACAACACCCACATCTTGCGCTTACCGATGCCGATTGTGAAGTGGGAAAATATTGGTTGCAGCATTTATCCGCAGCTTTTGTCAATTCATCGGCGGAAATTGTGCTGGGAATTGGCTATTATTATCCTTATTCGGGTTTGTTAAATGCTTTTATTCGCTTCGAAACTTTTTACACTGCCTTTCAATATCTCGGTTTTTGCAAATTAGGGCTACCTTATATGGGAATTGGCAGAAATATCGCCTACCAAAAAGCAGTTTTTGAGAAATACAAGGGATTTGAGGCGTTTAAAAACTACCTTTCAGGCGATGATGACCTCTTTGTGAATCAATATGCAAAGAAAAACACAACCGTTTGCCTTTTTCATGAGGAAAGTCATACCTATTCAGAGCCAAAAATGACGGTTAGGGCTTGGTTTCGGCAAAAATTTCGCCACGTGAGTGCGGCAAATGCTTATACTTGGCAAACAAAGGCATTGTTAACGCTCTTTCATTTCTCTCATCTTGCGATTTATTTCTTTGGCGCATTGAGTTTTTTGCTTGCAGAACAAAAAATGTGGGTAGTTTTTCTCTTTCTGGGGCGATTATTGCTAAGTTGGGGCATATTTATTGTGGCAAATACTTGGTTAAAAGCAAAAAAAATGTTGTATATTTACCCCGTTTTTGACATATTATACTTTTTTTACAATGCCTGTATTGTTCCTATCGGGCTAATCAAAAAACCAACATGGAATTAAAAAAGACAAGAGAAGACCGTATTTTGGTAGAAAGAGCGCAAAAAGGCAATGAAGCAGCCTTTGAAGTACTCATGAAAAAATACCGAAAATCAGTATATTATATGCTGTTAAAGATGGTTAGAAACCCCGATGATGCTGAAGACTTGACGCAAGAAGCCTTTGCGAAGGCATTTAGTTCGATTAAAAAATTTGATTCTACTTACGCTTTTTCTACTTGGCTTTTCCGCATTGCTACGAACAACTGTATTGATTTTATTCGCAAAAAAAGGCTACAAACCATTTCGATTGACTCGCCTGTTGATGGCAGCACCGATGGCGATGGTCCCTACATTGAGCTAAAATCAGAAACACTTGACCCCGCAGATGAGATGTTGCGCACACAACGCAAAAAATATTTGGAAATGGCAATTGAACGAATTCCTGAAAAATATCAAGAATTGGTGCAATATCGCTATTACCAAGAATATACCTACGAAGAAATCGCTGAAACCACAGGCTTGCCTTTGGGAACAGTAAAAGCCCAACTTTTTCGCGCACGAGAACTGCTCACCGAAGAGTTGAAAAATATGGATGGCTTGATTTAGGGGAGAGGTGAGAATTGATAGGTACGAAAAAGGTTCGCAACTCTTCGAAGAGTTACGAATCTTTTTCGCTATTTTTATTATGTTATAAGGTTTTTTACTTAAAAGTGCCTTCTTAGCCCAAATTCAATCCCCACATTCCATAAATTCTCGGAAATAGGTCCTTCTCTTTTGGCTAGGTTTGCATAATAGCGGAAAATGGATTGGGAAAATAATGCAAAGCCTACTCCTCATAGAACAAATATTTCTTCCTTATCGCCTTAAACGCCGTTACTTTGGGTTGCCAGCTTTGGTAAATTTCTTCGGGCGATTTTTGGCTGCTAATTTCATTGCGAAAATTACTGTAACCTGTCCATTTTTCCGTACCTTCTATGAAAAAGGGCTTCGTTTGTCCCGATTTTTGATAAGATTGATAAAAAGCCTGCAAAAGTGAAATACCTGCCAAAAACAAATTTTTGCCATCTGCCGTACTCATAAATCGGATTCCTTGACAAGTTTTGTCTTGAAAAGGAGGGTTTTTCGCTTTTCCCACAATGGAGCGTGGCGTAAAATCAAATATTTCCCACGTTAATCCAAAACTTGAATTATCTCCAATGCCCGAATGTTTGCCAAAATTCTTATGCCAAGGCGCGCCTAAAATCGTAAAAGCCTCGTCTGTTCCTCTTCCTACGCTCACAGGAGTCGCTTCATACCAACACAAAATCGGATACAAAAACGCTGCATAATCCGACCCCATATTGGGCGAAGGCGCAATCCAAGCCAAACCTGTATCTGTCCATTTCATCACATGATGATAATTTTCGCAGGGAATCACCAACAAATTACACTTAACTCCCCCTTTGAGCCAGCCCTCGCCATTCACCATTTTCGCATATTCACCCGTAGTCATGCCATGCACAATCGGAACAGTGTGCATTCCAATGAAAGAAGTATAACTTTTTTCCATCACGGGTCCATCAACATACCAACCATTCGGATTTGGACGGTCAAATATAATCAAAGGCTTTTTCTGCTCGGCGCAAGCCTCCATCAAATACGTCAGACTCGAAATGTAGGTATAATGTCGCGTTCCCACATCTTGAATGTCAAAAACCAATACATCAATTCCTGCAAGTTGTTCTGGCGTAGGTTTTTTATTATTTCCATACAAAGAAATAATCGGCAAACCTGTTTTGGCATCAGTCGAACTATTGACTTTCTCGCCCGCATCTGCTGTTCCACGAAAGCCATGTTCGGGCGAAAAAACTTTTTTCACCGCCACTTTTGCTTCCAATAAAGCATCTATCAAATGCCGCCCATCTCTTAAAACGGCAGTATGATTGGTCAAAACGCCTACTTTTTTGCCCGCCAATTCAGAAATTTTTGTGGCAATAAATTTATCAGCACCTGTCAAAACATTTCCCACAGGGCGAGGGTTATTTGCTTTACTTTCAAGTATTTGTTTTGAAAGTTGTTGCTTTTTTTCTTCCGCAGAAGGAACATTTTTGCAAGCAATTGCCGAAGAAATTCCAAAAAAGCAGAGCCAAAACCAGAAAATTGTTTTACCTTTGAAACGCATATTTTTTGAGTTGAAAATGGAGAATGAATAATTGATAGGTAATAAGGGGAAATAAAGATAACAGATAGGTTATTTTTATTTCATGAATTTATTATATTAGTAAATAAACGAGTTTCTACTTATTTTACTTAACAAAGTATTTATCCACTTTTCACTATTCATTATTCACTTTTCCCTATTTTATGTGGTTTGAATATTTTTTTGCAAAGCGAATTGTGTGGCAAAATCAACGTGCGGTTTCTTCCTTAGTGGTGAAACTCGCTATTTTGAGCATTGCCTTAGCGATTGCAGTGATGGAAATCTCGTTGTCACTCGTTCAAGGTTTTGAAACGGAAATTCAACGCAAAGTAATCGGTTTTTTATCACATATTCAAATTGGGAAATATGGATTTTTAGACAATATGAATGCCGAAGTAATGCCTATCAAAAATAGTGCTGATTTTGTGCAGAAAATTAAAGCCGTACCTCAAGTAAAATCGGTTACCCCTTACATTCAAAAATGGGCATTAGTAGAAGCAGGCGATGTGTTAGAAATTTTGGAGTTAAAAGGCGTGGATACTACTTATGACTGGCCTTTTTTTGAAAAAGCCCTCAAACAAGGAAAGTTACCCAACTTGAAAGAGCCTGACGAATCCTTAGAAATTTTGATTTCAGAAACGCAGGCAAGAAAATTAAAACTTAAAGTGAATGACAAGGCTACGATTTTGTTTATTGAGGACATGAATCAGCTCAAAAGGCGACCTGTGAAAATTTCAGGCATTTATAATACAGGCTTAGAGGAATTTGATGCGATTAGGCTGTTTTGTGATATGCGAATGTTGCAAAATGTGATGAAATGGGATTCTCTTTCTGTGATGGGTTTTGAGGTGATGTTGAAGGAGGAAAAAGGCATAGCAGGCATCACAAAGCAACTGAATGAAGTAGCAGGTTATGAAATGCAAGCGAAATCTGTCTTCGAAATCCGCCCCGAAATGTTTAATTGGCTGCAATTACAGCACCAAAATTCTAACCTCATTTTAGGACTCATGGCAATTGTTGCGGTCATTAATATGGCATCAGTGGTGCTCATTCTCATTATTGAAAGAACGCGCACAATTGGCATTTTGAACGCACTCGGCTTGAAGCAGATACGCATTATTCGCATTTTCTTGTTTAATTGTTTGTTCCTCATTTTAACAGGCGTTGTTATTGGTAATATATTGGGATTGAGCTTATTAGCAATTCAACATCATTTTCAGTTGCTCAAACTCGACCCCGAAAATTATTTCTTGGATTATGTACCTGTGGCTTGGGTTTGGGGGCGTTTTGCCTTTGTAAATATCTCTTTAGTCATTTTGTGCGTTCTGTGTATGATTTTTCCAGCATCAGTCATTTTACGCATTACACCTATCAAAGCCATTCGTTTTCAATAGGTTATGAGAATGGAAAAGTGAGAATGGAAAATGGAGAATGATGTGAGGAATAGTAACAAAACCCAGCTTTGTGCTTCTTCGTGAAAAAACTTTGTGGAACTTCGTGGTAAAAAAAACTTATTACCTAAAAAAATATGGCGAAAAAATTCGAACATACTGCGGTTATTATTGATGACGTTGTGATAAGCGGCGAGTTATTAGACGAGCATTTTGTTTGCGATTTGAGCAAATGTAAAGGAGCTTGTTGTGTAGCAGGCGATTTAGGCGCACCTTTAGAAAAGGCAGAGCTTGCCATTTTAGAAGAAATTTACCCCCAAGTTGAGCCTTATTTGACCGAAGAAGGAAAATTTACTATTTTGCAAGAAGGAAAATATGTATATGATTTTACAGGCAAATATTCTACTCCTTTAATTAATGGCGGAGCTTGTGCCTATACCATTTTCGAGAATGGCATTGCGTTCTGCGGTATTGAAAAGGCACAAAGAGAAGGGAAAATTGACTTTTTAAAACCCATTTCTTGCCATTTATATCCCATTCGTGTCAAAAAAATGAAAACGATGGAACTGCTCAATTACGATGAATGGGACATTTGCGAACCCGCCTGCGCTTGTGGTGTTGCCAACAAAGTGCGTGTCTATCAATTTCTCAAAACTGCCTTAATTCGAAGATATGGAGAAGCCTTTTATCAACAATTAGATGAAAGTGTGAAAAATCATGAAGCAGGAAACAAAGCATAAACTCCCAAAAACCATTAGATATAGATAGATATGAGAAACAAACTAAACTATCTCATTCAGCAGCTCGTTAATCTCCTCAATGAAAAACTTAGTCCCAAACAGTTTTTGATGTTTGCAGCGATACTTGTGGGGATTTGTACCAGTTTGTTGGCACTTTTCCTTAAACTGAGTGTGGCTACGATTCACCATTTATTTGCCACAGATGCCCTCTTTTCACCTGTAAAAGAGCCATTTATGCTCATTTTTCCGATTATCGGGATTTTACTTTCTGTTGTCTTTACCCAAAAAGTATTAGCAGGAAAATTGCATCGGGGGGTGGCGCATATTTTATATGAAATCACCAAAAAATCTGCCTTTGTACAAAAACATAAAATTTACTCTCAAATTATAACCTCTTCTTTTACAGTGGGTTTGGGAGGTTCAGCAGGTTTGGAAGCCCCTATTGTAGTTACAGGTTCTGCCGTAGGCTCGGTGTTATCGAGTGTGTTAAAAAGAGGCTATCGAGATAGGATTTTATTGCTGGGCTGTGGAGCTGCGGCAGGCATTGCCAGCGTATTTAACGCCCCTGTTGCTGGCATTATGTTCGCTTCGGAAGTATTGTTGGCAGAAGTTTCTGTTTCCTCCTTCCTTCCGCTTATCATTTCTGCGGCTTGCGGAGCTTTATTTTCGCAGGCTTTACTCCAAGAAAACACCTTGTTTCTTTTTGCGCGTCAAAGCCCTTTTGACTGGACAAATACCCCTTATTATTTATTGTTAGCCTTTTTTACGGCTTTTGTTTCCTTGTATTACTTACGTGTTTCGCAAAAAATCCATCAACTTTTTGCCAAAATCACCCTCAATCCCTACCTAAAAGCCTTAGTTGGAGGCTGTTTATTGATAGGGTTAATCTACCTTTTTCCTACTTTATTTGGAGAAGGCTATTCGAGTATTCGTGCCTTAGCCAATGGGAAAGCAGACATTTTGGTACAAAAAAGCCTATTCGCAAGTTGGGAGAACAAAAAACTCGTCTTGTTGTTTTTTTTGGGAGGCACGATTTTGATTAAAGCGATTGCGACCTCTCTCACGCTTTCTTCGGGTGGAAATGGAGGAAATTTCGCGCCCTCTTTGTTTGTAGGGGCATTTTCGGGCTTCTTTTTTGTACGATTGTTTAAAATGTTGGGCAATACGAATCTTCCTGAAAGTAATTTTACGATTGTTGGAATGGCAGGTGTATTGGCAGGCGTGATGTACGCACCCTTGACAGGTATTTTCTTGATTGCGGAAGTAACAGGTGGTTATGAGCTTATTATTCCTTTGATGATTGTGGCAGGTTTAACCTCATTTATTGTTCGGCAATTTGAACCGATTTCTCCTGAATTTCGCGCCATGATTGAAAAAGGAGAGGCATTTAGCGAGAATAAAGACCATAATATCTTGATTTTGATGGACATAGAAAAACTCGTAGAACATGATTTTCATACCGTTCCTTTTCATGCTAATTTGGGAGAAATGGTAGAAATCATCAAGGTTTCTAAGCGGAATATTTTTCCTGTTGTCAATCAGCAGCAGCAATTAGAAGGCATTTTAGCGCTTGATGATTTGCGTTCTATAATGTTTGAGACCAAAAATTACGAAAAAATCAAGGTCGAAAACTTAATGAAAATCCCTCCTGCTACTATCACAATTACCGAAAGCATGACCGAAGTTTTAGATAAATTTCAACAAACGAAGGCATGGAATCTCCCCGTAATTGATGCCACAGGAAAATACAGAGGCTTCATTTCTAAATCTTCTGTTTTATCTCAATACCGCGAGCAATTGCTACGAATTTCTCCTGTAAGCGAGTAAATAAGGGATAATGAATAATTGAGAATGGATAATGACTTTAAGAAACTGTTTGAGTTAATCAAATTCCCAAGCGTCCACGCTTGGGAATTTGATTTTTGGAAGAGCGTCCACGCTCATATCTTCAAAAAAGTGCTATTTCACCCAAAGAGCGAATCATTTATCTTATGTTTTTGGGGAAATACTTATTTTCCTTCCTTTTCTTCATCCTAAAATAGCTTGACCAAAAAGTGGTAGTCCTTCAAATGTAATGCTAACTAAAACCTGT
>JBJXHA010000632.1:0-10422 GCA_046160275.1 Bacteroidia bacterium
ATTCTCGTAATCATTCTTTTGGCTTTCTATATTAGGATTTATATCATAATCAAATACACACCATACTTCAAAGTCTTTATAGTCATGGCTTTTCTTTAATTTAATCGCCTCATTTACAAGTTGTATATTGGTTATACCATAACCAAATGCTCTCACTATTGCCGATACAACAGGAAATGATTTAAAGTAGTTTGGTTCTGTATTTTCTCCTTCACAAACAATTAAAAAAGATTTTTTCTTTTCGTATTGTTCAGATTTATGTGGTTTTGATTTGGCTTGTTTACGATTCCAAGCCTTATTTTCATCTCCCTTTTTTATAAATCTTGGCTTTTTGGGCATAATTCCATTTAGATTAGAATATTTGCTACAAATATCAAACTAATAGTTTATAATGCGAAAAATATACGAAAAAACTTATCAACAACTCATTTTTTGTGTGGATAAATTTATTTTGAACTTATAAAAAAATACCAAAACGGTTAGTTTTGGTATTTTACTACTATTTAACATTTAAAAAACCTTATCCATTTCATTTAAAAAAGGAATAGCACCATATTTCCCTTGCAAATAACTTTTCTCTACAGATAAATCGTTTCTTACGCCTTTGTATTCATCTAGTGTTGTAAGAGTTGATACCCCATATTTATCTTTTTCTACAAAACAAATTTGGTCACGGCGCATAAAATGCTGATTTAAAAAACTCGTGTCATGTGTTACAAAAATTAATTGCGCATGATTAGGATTTGAGTTTTTAGAATTAAATAACTGTACAATTTTTTGAGCTAATTTTGGATGCAAACGAGCATCAAATTCATCAATTACCAAAGTTCTGCCCTTGCTCAATGCACTAATTAATAATGGACTTAGGTAAAAAAACTTTTTTGTTCCTTCTGATTCCCAGTCATCAAAATCGCCTTGGACAATGCCTATTTGCTCTTTATTAACATCGTACAAATAACGTTTTGAAATAAACTTAGGATGTTGTTTAAGCTTTCCTGTTTGTAACAAGGTTTTTAATTCAGGGGGAAGCTCTTCTTGATTTAACTCATCTTTGTTTACCTCCACCTCTTGAATATCAAAGTCCGCCGCTTTCAATAGGGATAAAATCTGTGCTTTCTTATCTATTTCATTCTCTAACAAAATTTCGCTAACAAATTCTGCAAGTTGAGGGTCATTTACACTAGAAATTAAATTAATGGACAGTATTTTATCTACGATTTTCTTTGCAAATTCTCCCCCCATAGCCGCAACTGCTGATAAAAACAAAGAATCCTTCCTAAAAATTTCATTATCTCCCTTTTCTGCTAAATTTTCAAACTTTTTTGCCTCTTTAAATACACCATTTACTTCAACATCTAAATCCTCTCTTATAAAATAGGTAACTTCTACTCCTTTGGGAGAACCAAATAGCCATTCTGTAATAATGGTATTATTTTGAATTTCAAAGCCATAACGATAAAGCACTTCTTGCTGTTCTTGATTTTTCATTGTAAAAGCAAGTTGGAAGAACGAAGGCTTACTCTCATTTTCTTTTTCTAATAAAAATGGTTTGACGAGTAAACTCATTAAGTCAGAAATGGCAACTGAACGTCTCACCATCACAAGAAAAACTGCAACTGCTTTAATTAGGTTACTTTTTCCGCTTGCATTTGCACCATAAACAGCCTTAGTAGTAAGCAGATTCCACTTACTATCAGCATTTTTAGCTGCTTCTTTACTTTTTGAGTTACTTTTAGTAACTATATTTAAAGATACAACATTATTGTTGTCGACATCTTTATCTTTTGAATTAATTTTAGCCGCAACCATACTTAAAGTTTGTAACTCTTTAAAGGAGCGAAAATTAGCTACACTAAATTCGATTAACATAAACTAGGTGCATTATTTGTGAAATTATCGCAAATAACGCACCTAGTTTTTTATTTTCAAAATTAAATTGCAAAATATTTTACATTTTAACATTATTTTCCCATAATTTGCTTCGCCTCCTGCATTTTCTTTGGCAACTGAAAGGTAACAATGTGAAAATACATGATAAAATCGGAAGCGAGGCTATAAAAAGAATATTGGAAAGTAGCAGGCTTATTTTTTTCGAAGAAAAAATGCCCAAGCCACGCAAAACCATAGCCACAAAGCAAGCCATACAAAATGTTCATGGCATTTCCTGTCAAAAAAACCTGCAACAAGAAATAGAGAACACCTATTGTTCCTACAAAATGTAAGGTTTGGCACACCTTATCTTGATGTTCTGTCAAGTAATAAGGATAAAATTCGGAAAGAGAAGTGTATTTTTTTTGCATAGACTAAACGAAATTTCGAGCAAGGTATAAAAAAAGTTGCTACAATACAAAACGTATCATAGCAACTAAAAAAATAAAAACTGGGCTTGTAAGCCGGGTTCTGTACGATATTGCTATCGTTTTTATCATTTATCTAGGATGGCAGTCACCCGCCATCTCAAGCAACCTACCCACCGACTTGGGCGAGCAACCCTCAAACATCGGCTTATTTGGTCTTGCAGCTCCTGAGGTTTACCTAGCTGCCGCATCACTGACGGCACTGGTAGGCTCTTACCCTACCGTTTCACCCTTACCTTTGAAAAGGAAAAAATAGAAGCATGCTATTTTGCCTTTCTTTTTTCCCTTAAAAAGGCGGTTTGCTTTCTGTTGCACTTGCTATCCCCTCTCAATAAACAATTTAGCAACTATCAGTATTTGTTTTCTGACAACTGTTTACTGCTTACTGAAAAGGTTCTTCCTGTTAGGAAGCAGGATGCTCTGCGCTGTCCGGACTTTCCTCTTTTGACACACTTTTTCAGAAAAAAAGCAACAAAAGCGATAAAACCACCCAATTTTCATACAAAGGTAAAAAAAAAGTGGCTATTTTTTTGGATTGTTAGTAACCTTTTTCGTACCTTTACGTATTAATCCAAAAGAGACACCCTTTTGGCTAGGTTTTTAATGCAAAAAGGGTTAATATTTAAGGTTTCATCGAAATTTTTAGCTTATAGAACAACACATTTTACCTAAAAAGATATGAAGAAGTTAGGATGTTTATTATTAACAATTGCACTCTATTTGCCAATGTTGGCAGGCAGTACTCCCGAGCAAGGAACTGAACCCGAATCTGTTACAGAGGTTTTAGTGGGAGATTTCATTTCAGATTTTTCTGTATTTCCAAACCCTAGCAATAACGGCGTGTTTACCGTTTCTTTCACAAACTTGACACGCTCAAGCATTTCTATCAAAGTTTTTAACTTGATAGGAAAAGAAGTATATGTTCAACGTGCTACAGAAAATGAATTTGAAGGTTCTATTCGTTTGTCTGATTTACCGCGTGGCGTGTATATTTTAGAGGTTTCAAATGGCTCGCAAAAGCAAACGAACGTATTTCGTTTATCTAATCTGAATCAATTTATTCCTTAACATATAGAAAAGTCAAGATTTGCAAAATTTCTTGGCTTTTCTTTTTTATATCCTTTACAAAGGTGTTAGTTAAAATTGATGGTACATGGGTTGGGAAGGACAGACGGAAGAAGTAGAAATACAAAACCATCTGTTACCCAAAGCAACAGATGGTTCCTATAATAATTAAGGCGATTTTTGTTTTAAGCAATGAACCACAAAACGCAGAAAATCAAACCAACTGCAAGGAAAATAGGTCCGATGTAACCCAAGAATGGCAGGCTATTTCCTCTAAAAACAATTCCATCTACTAACTCCAATACTAACCCAACAACCAACAAAATAAGCCCTACTCTTAAGTAAGCAGCTTTGCGCATAGGCTTTAAGGGAGAGAAGATTTCCTTCAATTGACTTGCTTTTTCTTTGGCAGATTGCAGCATTTTGCCCCAGCTTGTGGGTGCTTTTTCTTGAATGGACAACACTTTTTCGAGTTTTTGTGTCGGCTGAACAGTAGCACTTGTGGCTTGTAAGGAAAGAGAAAAACCAAAAGTCAAGACACAAAATAAAAAACTAAGGAATAAAAATTTCATCATATCCGAGGTGATAAATTGTCGTTGTTAATAGTGCGTTTTTACGTAGGTAAAGTTACGACATTTGTGCAATATAAGTATGAAAAGTGTAGATTAAGTAAGGTTTTGGCGAAAAAAGTCTTTTTTTGAATATTCATTCGGAAATACTTTTTGATTTATCGTTGCTTATTATCAGAAAACATAGAAATACGATTCATATATAAACCTTACTCACAATATTTACACAAAACAAACTTATTTTAAGAAAATTTTCGCAAGTATATCAAAATGAATAAATTAACCCTACTATTTATTTTTCAATTCTTGCTGTATCCCCTGCAACCTAACCTCTAACTCCTTGCATTTTGTTGAGATTTCAGCCAATTGCATCTTTTCATTTTCTAACATGGCATCGAAAGACAGAAAATTAGCTTCTATTTTTTGTTGAATATTTTTGACGTAAGAATTTAGCTTTTCTGTCACTTCTTCGTTCATTTGTGACCTACTTTTTGCAATTTCATTGCGATAACCTTCTAAAATTCGCTTACGACTTACCCCAACCGTGAAGCCTGCAAACAACAATCCCAGCCCTGTAAGTAAACCACCTGTAATATCAAACAAAGAAATATTGGTCACAGCCATGATAATTCCGCCAATAATTGCGGCACTTCCACCCGCTGCGATATTCGTAGTTAAGGCTTGTTGATTTTCAGAAAATATTTCTTTGGTCGCAAAATTTTCCGCTCGGCTCATAAATTTACCAAACGTTTCTTGTAAGTCGCGCAACACATTTGTCCTTCGCTCGGCGATGTCGCTAAAAATCTCGTGGTTATCTTTCAATATCGTTTGGCTATTTTTGATTTTGAGGTCAATCATTTTTGCCATTTGTTGAATACTATCCGCGAGGTCATTCACATTGTCATCAAGGCGATTGCGTAAATCTTGGTTCAGCTCCAATTCCAAACTTTTGGTAAGGTTTGATAACCATTCTTTTGACGATGACGCGCTGCTAAACATCGCAGAAAAAGAGCGTTTCATCAAAGATACAAAGGATAAACCCTCTTCCAGCTCCAATTCTGTTTTGCGTGTAATTTTGTCATATCCCGCCAACAAATTCTCCACCATCATTTCGGCTTGATTCGTAGCTTTTAGGCGTTGATGCTCAAGCGATTGCTTCACATCTGCTCGAAAATCTATATCAGCTTTAAACTGCGCTTTGCGAAGCTCCAAACCTTTTTCGATGCGCTCATAAATATTAATGGAAATCTCTACATTATTTTGTAACTTCAACAAAGGAGCTTTTCCTCCTGTAATATTTGCTTGAATATACGCCCTAACTGCCTCAAAACCACTACTTTCTATTTTTCCTTCTAGTTCTTCTTTTGCCGAAACCGCAAAAATAGAAGGCTCTGAAATGCCCTTTTTTTGCGCTGCATCTTTCACTCCTTGCACGTTTATCGCCAAATCACCTTCGCTCATCAAATCCTTTTGCTGTAAAATGAAAATGATTTTTTTCCGCCAATCCGAATGAATGTAATCAAAAAACTCCCAAGACGACTGCCGATAAGGGTTTTTTGCCTCAAACACAAACACAATCAAATCGGAAGCAGGAATAAAACTCTCCGTAATTTCTTGATGATGTGCAATAATTGTATTTGTGCCAGGCGTATCAACAATGGCAATTTCTTTCAAAATCTCAATCGGATAAAACAACTGCTTCAAATACGGATTTACCGTTACCGTTTTCTCCTGATTGCCATACATAATTTGCTGAATCGTATCGGTACAAGGCGCAGGCGAAACCTTACAAATCTCCTTTTGCGTTTCAAGCAAAGCATTCGTAAAACTGCTTTTTCCCGCTTTCACTTCCCCTACAATCACAAACATAAACGGCTCATGCAAGCGATTACGCAAATCACTCAACGTTCTTGCCAACTCCTCATGCGAAATGGATAGTGTTAGGGCGTGTAATTCCTTGACAATCTCGTCTATTTGCCCGCGATAAGTATGTATGTCTTGATGAATCATGAGTAGATAAGTAGTGAATAGTTAAAAATGAATAGTGAATACTAATATTATTATTAAGCATCTGATAATCAAACATTTGAACGGAATTCATTTTCCCCTCTTTTTACTCACTCGTGCTTATAAAATAAAAACTAACTATTCGTCGCAGTTTCCTTCATTACCTCCAAAATAGAATGAAAGCGTACATTTACCCCGCAAAAATAGTAAATTTTCTACAAAAGATAGTGTTTTTTCTTTCCGCAAGAAATCCCTTACTTTGCGGCAGTTATCAGTAAACAATGGTGGCTGCTCACTGATAACTGTTTACTGATAACTGAATATGACTATATTTTCTCATTTATCTTATTTACAACGCAATCGTTTTGCGCCGCGCCAAATTATAGGTACGCCATCAAATGAATTGGCAATGGTGGTGGTCATTCCTTGTTTTGCGGAAACGCATTTATTATCTACGCTAAATTCTTTGGAAAAATGTGATTTACCACAGGGAAAGGTGGAAATTTTGATTGTAATAAATGGGAGCGAAAAGGCAAGTGCCGAACAAATGCAAAAAAATGAGCAAACGCTCAAAGATTTTCAAGCATGGAATCATAAACGAAAGTATGTATATCATGTTTTGCATTTTCCGAATTTACCCAAAAAGCACGCAGGCGTAGGTTTGGCAAGAAAAATTGGAATGGACGAGGCTTTGGACAGACTACAACAAGTTGATAATGAAAAAGGAATTATCGTGTGTTTAGATGCCGATTCGCTTGTGCCTGCCAATTATTTGGTAGAAATTGAGCAGTATTTTCTTCGCTATCCCAAAACCAAAGCCGCCTCTATTCACTTCGAACATCCTTTGTCTAATGAAGAAATAGCCGCACTTTCGCCAGATGCTCCACAATTTTCGCCCGAAGTATATGCAGGAATTTTGCGTTATGAATTGTATTTACGTTATTATATCGAAGGCTTAAAATATGCAGGTTATCCCTTTGCGTATCATACAATTGGCTCATCTATGGTCGCGCGGGCAGATATTTATGCGGCAGAAGGAGGCATGAACCGCAAGCAAGCAGGCGAGGATTTTTATTTTTTACATAAAATTATTCCATTGGGTAATTTCGGGGAAATTACGGCTACCCAAGTTTATCCCTCGCCTCGTCCATCAGAAAAAGTCCCTTTTGGCACAGGTCGCGCGATTCAAAATTGGTTGTCAAATCCAGAAGAGGAATATCCTTGTTATAATGTGCAAATTTTTGAAGACCTTCGCTTGTTTTTGGAAAAAGTACCTGCTTTATATGTATCAGAAGAAAGGAATTTCCCACCAAGCATACAGGCTTTTTGCGATACCCTTAAATTTGAGGAAGATTTAGCAGAAAATAAAAAACATTCTCCTAATGAAAAAACGTTTATCAAACGATTTTTTCGATGGTTTGATGGATTTATGATCTTAAAATATGTCCACTTTGCAAGGGATAACTTTTACACAAATCAGCCTTTACAAACAATGGCAGCAGATTTGTGGAAAATGAAAGGGGAAAAGGAGACTTTTGTAACATTAACTGAAGCTTTGATGACATATAGAGCGTGTCAAAGAAAGAAGTAAAAAGTTTGTTTTTATGGGTTTATTATTATGCATATTTGTACTTTGAGCGGGGTAAAATTTCTCATTTTTTAGCGTGGGATTTAAATCCCACGCTAAAAAATGAGAAATTTTACGAAAACTTTACGAAAATTCACCCCGTTTACAGTATAGTTCTTCAACACTCAACTATATGATGACAGAATTAACGGACACACTTATCGTTTGTGTACTTGCTTTCATTATGCTAAGCATAGGAATGTCCTTGACTATCAAGGCTTTTAAAGAAATATTAGCAAAACCCTCTGCGTTAATTCTAGCCCTTTTTCTACAAATGATACTCATTCCCTTGCTTTCTTTTGCCCTCATTCATTTATTTGATTTACCTCCCACATGGAAAGTCGGCTTTATGATTCTTGCAATTTGCCCAGGAGGACCTACGGCTAGTTTTATCAATCACCTTTTTAAAGCAAATGTAGCACTCTCTATTGCCCTAACAAGTATCAACAGCTTACTTACGCTTATTTCTATCCCCTTGATAACCAACTATTCCCTACAATATTTCATGGGAACAAGTACGCAATTTCACCTCCCTTTTTGGAATACCTTTCAAGAAATTTTTGTCATTACCCTAATTCCTGCAACTGCGGGCATTTTAATCAGAATATGGCAAGAAGAGTTTGCTGACCGTTGGCAAAATCGATTAAAAAGTATCAGTGCTGGTTTATTGGGCTTGGTGTTTCTCATTAAGATATTTGCAGGAGAAAAGCAAGGCGGAACGTCTCTTACCATGATGGATACGCTACAACTCTTACCTTCTTCCCTTATTCTCAATGCTTTAGGATTAATTTTTGGTTATTATTGTTTTCGTCTATTTCGCTTTAATAAAAAAGATGCGCTTTCTGTTTCTACCGAATTAGCAATTCATAATACTACCCTAGCGTTTCTCATTACTGCAACTTTTCTCCGTAATGCAGAAATGACGAAACCTGCCTTAATTTATTCTCTTTTTAGTTTTTGGACTGCTTTTGGTTTTGCGTGGCTAGTAACACGAGAAAAAACGTAGGTATCAGTGAACAATTAACAGTAAACAGTAAACAGTTATCAGAAGTAAAATTTTGACTATCAAGTAAATATGCTTTTGAAATTAGCAACTTGTTTTGTTCTCGTTACTAAAAGTTAAAAAGTTCGAAACTCCTCGATGAGTTTCGAACTTTTTAGACAGCCCCTTTTGGGCTTTTAGGCAGCCTTCCTTAATGATAAATTTAGGCTTTCGGAATGTGCTTTTCCATAAAATGCGTCATTGCTTTATTGTAATCATTAATGACTTCTGCATTTTTCTTATTATACGACTGAATAATTTTGTTATAAGTATCGACATCGGCTTTTGTAACATCTTTTTGCTCTTTTGCCAAAAACTCGCCCACTTTCACAAAGTCTCCTTTTGCCAAATTTGAAAAGTAAAATAGCATCGTTTTAGCGGCTTGCAAATAACTATCATCTCCTTTAAATGCCGACATTTTCTTGATTTCAGCCAAACTTGCTTCACTTGCTTCCAACAATTTTGTACGGGATTCTTCAAATTCCGCAACATTTTTTGCGTCCCAAGCCGCCGATAAGCACAAACGCGCCGTTGAATTTTTAAACATTTCCATATCAATTTGGCGATGATAGACATTTACCTCTGAAATTTGCGCAATCAACTTGCCCATTTTTTTCCCATCATCGGTTGCTTTCAAGGTCATTCCCTGTTTTTCGGCAAATTTTACTTGTGCTTCGTCCATTTCATCAGAAGCAGTCGCTAGTTTTGTTTCTGCCACCGTTTGCAAATCCAAATATTGCTGCATAATGTCATTTACTGCATCATTACACTTTTTCTGCTTTTGGTTTTCATCTACTTTGTTCGAAAGTTGATTGATTTCCTTATAATCGCCATTGAAAATGTTCAACATCGTTTCAAAATAATCCAATGCCTTCGTTTTAAAAGTTTCATCGCCTTCAAAAGTGGGCATTTTCGACACCTTGTTAATTCCCTCCTTAATTTGCGCAACTAGCTCATTTCTACGCGCTTCAATTTTGTTATCGTTTTTGCTATGTGCGGCTTTGCTAATATACACAATGTTTTTTAGCGTAACTGCCTGCTGCTGTTCTACGATAAAATTGTTGTAATCACCTGCTTTTTTAAAATCATATCCCGTTTTAGGCTGAGCAAACATAGCAGTAAATCCGCTCAAGAGAAGAATAGTAAGTAATTGTTTCATAAAATTTGACAATAAAAATGTAGGACTTTATACGTACAAAGATAGAAAAGTTTTCTGATTTCTACCTTTTAACGAAAAAAGTTTTCAAAAATAAAAAAGGAGTTATCCGTGCATACGGCTAACTCCTTCTTTATTTTACCTCGTTAGCGTTATTCTATCCACATTTTTTGAAAGGTTTCCGCCTCATTGATGCGCAATTTTACCCAATATAACCCCGTGGGCAAACCAGCCACTGAAAAGGACTGAGTAAATTCTCCTGAAATACCTTGTTCATTGGTAATATCCCTTACTGTTTGCCCCATCACATTCACGATTTCCGCACTTATTTGGGACGATTCTTGTAATCGAAGGCTAAGGCTTGCACTTTCCTTTGCTGGATTAGGATATATCTTTAGCTCAATACGCTCCGCTAACTGCTCATCTACAGAAACGGTAAATCCTTCAGTATAAGAACCTCCACTAAAAAGAGGTTGTCCGTTAGCTGTAAGCTTATACAAACTTAGCAATGGGATTTTAACGGCTGGCGACACCCACAAATATCCTGTATCGGTATATGTATAAAAAGGCGTTCCCATATAAGAATCTTGCATAGTACG